>JALYLE010000239.1 GCA_030774375.1 Chloroflexota bacterium
TGAACCACCGCGCTGGCCAGCGACGTCCCGATGATCTCGTCACCGATGTAGCAGAGAGCCAGCGCGCCCAGGCTGGCGAGGATCACCCCACGCCGCATTGCGGCGAATGCTAGCCGTATCGGATGCGCGGGTCGATATAGGCGTACAGGACGTCGACGACCAGGTTCATGAACGCCACCGCAGCCGCGAACAGGATGGTCATGGCCATGATCAGCCCGTAATCGCGCTGCTGGATGCCGAGCACGAAGAATCGGCCGATGCCCGGCAGGTTGAAGATGGTCTCGATGATGAAGCTGCCCGTCACCAGGAAGGCGAGGAGGGGGCCAAGGACGGTCACGACCGGGATCAGCGCGTTGCGGATCATGTGGACGACGACCACATTCGGCTCGCGGAGACCCTTGGACTGGGCCGTGCGAACGTAATCGCGACGCGTCACCTCGAGCATGCTGGCCCGTGTGTAGCGCGCGATCTGGGCGATCGGGAACCCGGCAAGCGCCACGGTCGGCAGGATCCAGTACTCGGGACCCCTCCAGCCGCCGGTCGGGAACCAGTGCAGCTGGACGCTGAAGACCAGGATCAGCAGCTCGGCCAGGATGAATGACGGGGTGGCGATGCCGAGCACCGAGACGAAGGTCGCGCCATAGTCGGGAATCTGGTTCTGGCGCAGAGCGCCGATCACGCCCAGTGGAATGCCGACCGCGATCGAGAGCAGGAAGGCCATGATCCCCAGCTGGACCGTGACTCCGATCCCCTGGCCCACGATGTCGTTGACGTTGCGGTCGAGGTAGCGGTAGGAGATGCCAAGGTCCCCGCGCAGGAGGCCGCCGGCCCAGCGCAGGTATTGGACCCACATCGGTTCGTCGAGGCCGTACTTGGCATTCAGCAGCGCCACGAGCTGCGGGGGCATGGGCCGGTTGCCGTTCATCGCGGAGAACGGGCCGCCGGGGGCGGAATGCATCATCACGAAGGTGATCACCGAGACCACGAAGAGGACCGGCATGATCCACAACGCGCGTCGAACCACGTACCCGAGCATGGACGCCCTCCTCTTCGCATTCCCCGTCACTTGTTCTTACCCGCCGCGAGGCGCGAAGGTTCGGTGCGCCGTGCGAACTTGACAAGCGCTCAAGCAAGGCCGCATGGTGCCGCGGAGCGCTGCGGTGTGCCCCGACGCGCGAGGGCTGGTTCGGGGTACCTTCGTGCAGATGCGTCGGGCGATTCCGCTGGGGGCGCTGATTCTGGCCGCACTTGCGGCCGCATTCGCACCGGGTCCGGCCAGCGCTGCCGCGCCGCTTCCAGGCTGCACCTACGCGGACGTCCTCACGCCCAATCACGCGCCGGCCGACTGGCAGCGCACCCTCGTGGACACGACCTATCGTCTGCCGCGCGATTACGTTCCTCCGGATCTCGTCCCCGTTACCCGAGCGGGACTCACCGGGAACGGGTCGGTACGCGCCTTCGTGATCAATGACCTCCGCGCCCTCGCGCGGGCTGCATCGGCTGCCGGGGCTCCGCTGGCCGTGCAGTCAGGTTATCGGTCGTATACAGATCAGATCGGTACCTTCGATCGCTGGGCGGCCGTCCTTGGCCACCAGGGTGCGCTGTTGGGCAGTGCCCGCCCGGGTCACTCCGAGCACCAGCTTGGCGTCGCCATCGACTTCAGGAGCGCGGGCGGGTCCGCGCCCTGGAGTGGCGACTGGGCGATGACGCCAGCTGGCGGCTGGATGCAGAGCAACGCCTGGCGCTTTGGATTCGTCATGAGCTATCCCAAGGACGCGAGCCCGGCGAAGACCTGCTACCGCTACGAGGCCTGGCATTACCGATACGTGGGGCGCGACCAGGCGGTCGCCATCCACGCCTCCGGGATGTCGCTGCGCGAGTTCCTCTGGGCGCAAATGAACGGCGGCGCAGGGAACGATGGCGCGGCCCAGTCCCCCCGGATCACGGAGCCTTCAGCGCTCGACCAGGCAGCGCCCGCTCAGGTCACATCGAGGACAGCCGGGCCCGGGACTGCCAGGCACGCGGCTTCCGGCGGCACGAGGTCTCCGGACCTCGACCTGGCGTCCGTCGTTCCTCCTGTGCTCACGCTCATCTTGGCGACCGCCCTCCTGATCACTTTTCCTGTCGGCGAACTCGGGGAATGGCGGCCACGGGGCCGTCGCCCGCACGCACGACGCTCAGCTCGGCAGGCGAGCCTCTACCCCGGCTGACAATCCCCACCTGCCGACAGGCGTCGGGTGGCACCTACCGCTGCCGGCACCATCACGTAGGTGGTCATGATTCCCTTGCCCTTGATCTCGACGCCGGTTCGCTCCTGGAAGCGGTAGCGACCATCCAGCAGATCGCGCGTCGCGAGCGTGATCTGGAGGCATCCTGGCATCCCGGACGACTCCATCCGGCTGGCGGTGTTGACCGTGTCGCCCCACAGGTCGTAGATGAACTTTCGACGGCCGATGACACCGGCAACCACGGGCCCGGACGCGATCCCGACAC
>JALYLE010000240.1 GCA_030774375.1 Chloroflexota bacterium
AACATCGTCAACGCGCGGCTTCGGATGGGCGAGATCACCGAGGTTCTCATCGCCTGGGAGCCGGGCCGTCCCGCGGTCGCCGACGTTTCCGCCCGCGTCCACAAAGCCCGCGAGGGCTGATCAGCCAAGTGGCGTGATTCGTCAGCGCATCTCCGAGCTGGCGGCGCGCCACGGGCTCGAACTCGTCGGGGTCACGGACGCTTCGCCGCTGCCCGATGCTCGTGCGCACATGGAGGCCAGCGTGGCGGCCGGCCGCATGGCACGCATGGACTGGATGGGCGGCGACCGGTCAGTGCGGGCGACGGATCCTGCCTCCCTTGATCGATCGGCGCGGTCACTGGTCGTGGTGGCGGCGTCGTACGTCGGCGCCGACCGACGGCGATGGGATCAACGGCCCGACATGTTGCGCGAGGCCCTCGCGTCGGTCCTGGACGAGGAACCTGCCGAGCCGACGGGGCGCATCGCTCGCTATGCGCTGGGTACCGACTACCACGTGGCTCTGCGCGAACGGCTCGAGTTGCTGGCGACCGATCTGCGTGCCGAGGGGCTACCGGCTGGCGACGTCGCCTATGTCGACGATCGGCCTCTCGCCGAGCGCGCGCTGGCCGCGCGGGGCGGGCTGGGCTGGGTCGGCAAGAACTCGAATCTCCTGACCCACGCACGAGCCGGATCGTGGGTGTTCCTGGGCGCACTTCTTACGTCCGCCGAGCTGCCGACCGACGCGCCGGTCCGCACGAACTGTGGGTCGTGCACGCGCTGTTTATCAGGGTGTCCCACCGGCGCCATCGTGGCTCCCTACACGATTGATGCTCGCCGCTGCATCAGCTACCTGACCATCGAGCACCCCGGCGTGCTGACGGAGTGGGAAGCAACCGCCATCGGCGACTGGATCTTCGGCTGCGACGTCTGCCAGGAGGTCTGCCCGGTGAACGCCGAAGCCGACGACACCGGCCCGCTGCTGGTCCCGCTCGTGCCACTGATCGAATGGCTGCTTGCGCTTGGCACGCGGGCCTTCGTGCGGGCGGTCGGCCAGACGGCGCTGACCCGCGCCGGTCGCCATCGGCTGCTGCGCAACGCCATTGCGGCGCTTGCCAATTCCGGACCGATATCGACCGATGGTCGCGAGCTCCTCGAGCGCGCGGCGCAGGATCGTCGTGTGGAGGTGCGCCTGCAGGCCGAGCGGGCTATCGCTTCAGCCCGGCGTTGATGCAGGCTTAGGCTCGCCCGCCTACGCGGCGAGCTCCTCTGGTATCGCCTGCAGCTCCGCCAGCTCGCCCAGGCGCAGAATCCGGATCTGCATGGCGCGGCCGATGGCCTCGTCGAGCATCAGCCGCTGCAGGTCTCCGGCATCCTGTACCGGATGACCGTCCACATCGAGGATCAAATCCCCGCTGCGCAATCCGGCCGCGGCGGCGGGGCCCCGAGCCACTACCTCCTCGATACCAACGCCCGCGGCCCGTCCGAGGCGACGCGCTACGCGCGGAGGAAGCGGGCGTCGCGCTCCAGCAATGCCAAGCCAGGCGCGTCGGACGCGGCCATCATGCAGGAGCGCCGCGATGATCCTGCGGCTGGCATCCCCGATCGGGATGGCCAGGCCAAGGCCGAAGCCGGCCATCGCAGTATTGATGCCGACGACCTCGCCTGAAGCGTCGGCCAGCGCGCCTCCGGAGTTGCCCGGGTTGAGGGCGGCATCGGTCTGGATGACGTTCTCGATGACCCGGCTTCCGGCGCCGCTCCGGGTGGCGAGCGATCGGCCGAGGGCGCTGACCACGCCGGTCGTCACCGATCCGCTCAGGCCAAGGGGCGAGCCAACCGCTACGACCAGTTGACCAACGCGCAGGCCGTCGGCATCGCCGAGTTTCGCGGCGTCGAGGTGGTTGCCCGCGTCGACCCGGGCGGCGGCAAGGTCTGAGAGAGGATCGCGGCCGATGATCTCCGCGCCGGACGCTCGGATCCGTCGGCAAACAAGGCTATGCCGCGATCCGCGCCTTCCACGACATGCGCCGCCGTGAGCAGGTAGCCATCTGGTGTGATGACCACACCGGACCCGGTGCCCGTCTGGCGCCAGCCGCCAGCGCTCGCCTGGCGGCCAACCTTGAGCTGAACGACTCTCGGCAGCAGGTGTTCCGCCACCCGGGTAACGACTGACGAGTAGGCGTCGAGCGCCTCGCGCTCCTGAGCTTCCATAGTCACTTGCAATCTACAAGCTTCGGTGCCGCGACGCAATCTGATATGCCTGCCAGTGCTGCTTGCGTTACGACCACCGGCACCGGGCTCCAGGCGCCCGCCGCCCGCTTCGGTCGCCGTTCTGCCAGCCTGGCTAGCAACGCGACGAAGAAGACACCCGAACCGACCGCCTTACGCGGGCCGATGGTCGTAAAGCCAGTCCTGCTTGCGAACTCGCCTCCGAGCTGGCTCCACTACTCTCCGGGCGGCGAAAACGAAGGCGATCCGCCGCGTCGGACGGAGAAGAACGGCTCCGGAGGGGCCGCCGGTCGCTGTTGCAACGCCAGCGCGCGGACGGTCCGTCTGGCGCCATCAACTCCCATATCTTGTGGTACGCTCTCCATCGGTACCACCACTGGTGTAGCCCGTACGGGGAGTCCGCATGCGCTGTCCTCGGTGCAATATGGCCGGCACACGAGTCATCGACTCGCGCGACCTCGAAGCCGGCAGCACGATCCGTCGCCGCCGTGAATGCGAGGCATGCGCCTATCGCTTCACCACCTACGAGCGGCCGGAAGGCGCACGCCTCGTCGTGGTCAAGCGCGACGGCACCCGCCAGGATTTCGATCGGACGAAGCTCCACGCAGGACTCATGAAGGCCCTGGAGAAGCGACCGGTCACCATCGAGCGTGTCGACCGCGCCGTCGACGACATCGAGGCCGGTCTGCGCGCCCGGGGCGAGCAGGAAGTGACGAGCAAGGAGATCGGCCGGCTGGCGACCGAGGCGCTGCGCGACATCGACCAGCTGGCCTACATTCGCTTCGCATCGGTCTACCATTCGTACGAGGACATCGACACCCTCAAGCGCGAGGTGGATCGCCTCATGAAGCAGCGGCAGGGCACCCCGGAGTAACCCCGGAGTGAGCATCGCGTGATCCTCTCCGACCGCGACATCCGTGCCGCTATCGCGGCGGGCCGGATCGTGATCGACCCTTTTACTCCCGAGGCGATTCAGCCTTCGAGCATCGACCTGCACGTCGATCGTCGCTTCCGGGTCTTCCGCAACAATCGGTATCCCTTCATCGACGTGCGGACAGACCAGCCCGACCTCACGGAGCTGGTCGAGATCGACGCCGAGCAGCCCTTCATCCTCCACCCCGGCGAGTTCGTCCTGGGTTCGACCCTGGAGCGCGTCGCGCTGCCGGATGACCTCGTCGCTAGGCTCGAAGGGAAGAGCTCTTTGGGGAGGCTTGGCCTCCTCATCCACTCCACCGCAGGCTATGTGGACCCCGGTTGGGACGGCAACCTGACCCTGGAGCTCAGCAACGTCGCGAACCTGCCGATCACCCTCTACTACGGCATGAAGATCGGTCAGATCAGCTTCCAGCGCATGAGCTCGCCGGTTGAGGTCGCCTATGGCGACGACCGCATCGGCTCCAAATACCGAGGTCAGACCGATCCAACCGCCAGCCGCTACCACGTCGACTTCGACAAGGGACGCGTCGTCAAGTGACGTCGGCAGGGGAGATGACCACCGCCGACGCCCCGCTCTACGAGATCACGCCGGTCGACCAGGCCCGCACATTCGCCAGCGGCGTCCGTGTCCGAGTCGTTCGGGCGGGCTGGTTTCGGCCTGATGCCGGTGGCTTCTTTGGGGTCGTTCCCAAGCCGCTCTGGTCGCGCTTCACCCAAGCCGACGACCGAGGTCGTCTCCTCTGCCGGCTGAACCTGCTTCTCATTGATGCGGCCGGAAAGCGAATCCTTGTCGAAACAGGCACGGGGGTCCGAGTTGGCGCGAAGGACCGTGAGATCAAAGGTATCGAGGGTGGCGATCCGGCGGAGGCGCTGCGGGCCGTCGGCGAGGATCCGGGCAGCATTGATTTCGTGATCGTGAGCCACCTGCACTACGACCATGCCGGCGGCCTGGTCGACGTCGCGGGCCGACCGATCTTT
>JALYLE010000241.1 GCA_030774375.1 Chloroflexota bacterium
ATTCACGCTCGACGTTGATCAAGAACGCGGCGTCGGTGCCGTACTGATCCACCTGCACCGAGTGGTCGATCACAAGGTCGGCTGGCACCAGCGGGTTGATGCGGGCCGGATCCCCGCCAAGTTCGGCGATGGCGTCGCGCATGGCGGCCAGGTCCACGACGCACGGCACGCCGGTGAAGTCCTGGAGGATGACCCGCGCCGGCATGAAGGGGAGCTCATACTCGCCCGGATTCTTCGGATCCCAGCTGGCGAGGGCCCGAACGTCATCCGCACGCACGAGGCCGCTCCCCGCTGCGGCGTGCCTGAGCATGTTCTCCAGCAGGACCTTGACCGTATACGGGGCACGGTCCAGGTCCTGAACGCCGGCTGCGTCGAGCCGGTAATACGTGTACGAGCGGTCGCCGACGCGCAGCGTGGCACGCGACGACGCCGGATCGATGGAGGGGGGATGGGAACTCACGGGTCGCGCCTCCTTCGTCAGCCGCGCTGGTTGCCCGCGCGGGTTCTTCGAGGTCGGCGCCGGACGGGTGCGCCCGTCCCGGGTCGAGAATCGTGTTGAAGTATACGACCGAACCGATTCGAATTGGTCGCTGGCTCAGGCCTTCGCCGTCGTGACGCTGAGCGCGTCGATGACTGCGGGTTCAACCTCCAGCAGCACGGTGTGGTAGGTCTCGAGCAACGGGTCCACGGCCGGGGCGTGCTCGCGTGCCCACTCCTCGCTGCGGTAGAAGCCGCCAACCTGCTCGATCCGCTGCTCAAGGGAGTCATACGCGCGCATGAGGATGTAGTGATCATCGTCGGCGAGCGAGGGGCCGAAGCGCACTACGGTGATGCCATGTCGTTCCAGCATCGGCAGGGCCCTGCGCATCTCCCGGTCAAAGGCGGCGCGCTGGCCGGCGACCAGCTTGTACGTGCGGATCTCGAGGATGCGACGCTCCACCTCACGCCCCATCGGTGCGGAGCCGCGAGAACGTGACGAGGTCGTGGTACTCGCCCGCCCGGTATTGAGCCCGGCGCTGCACGCCCTCCCGCACCCAACCCGCCTTTTCGAGGCTGCGCTGTTCGGGCATGTTCTCGACGTCCGTCGAGGCCTCCACGCGGTTCAGCGCCGTCGTCTCGAAGAGGTAGTCGGCCAGCAAGGCCTGCGCCTCCGTGCCGTAGCCCTGTCCACGGGCCTCAGGTCGCAGCTCGATGCCGCAGTTCCAGGCATCGGACTCGGGATTCGGGCCATAGCGGACCTTGTGCCAGCCAACGGTTCCGATGGGCGTCTCGTCCTCCAGGCGCTCGACGATCAGCACGCCGTTGTGCTCGTTGCGCAACGGACCCTTCGCCACGACGTCGCGCGGCACAGCGTCGGGTGGCAGGTCGAAATCGTTGAACTCGCTCCGCGACGCCGGATCCGCGGACCACGCGTCGAGAAGGTCTGCATCGGCGAGGGTCACGTCGCGAAGTCGGATGCGGTACAGCCGCTCGTTCAAGGGATATCTCTCAGCTCTTGAGGCTTAGGACAGACCGATGGCGCTGGACCAACGATAGTGCTCACCCGTTGCGTACTAAGCGCGGTTGGACGGTCCAGCCGCCAATGCTGCGCCCATAGCACCACCGGATGATTGTTAAGAGGAGGTGGCGTGGTGCATTCATTGTCATCACCGGGTGAGCATTACGACGCTGTCGGCACGGCGAGCACCGCGAGGGCGCGCAAGGCAGCATCGATCAGGTCTCGCCCGGGAGCCACTGGAATCCGAACCTGGTTCGAGCCGATGACCGGGCGGAAGCCGGCGACCTGGAGCGCCAGCGGCACCTCGCGCGCGATGTGACGCCGCCACTTCAACACAATCTGCCCCGGCTCGGCGCGGACCTCCGGGACCTCTGCCGCCTCGGCGGCCATCCGGACCGCGACCGCGGTGAAGAGCCCCTCGACCTCGGCGGGCACCGGCCCGAATCGGTCGCGCAGCTCCGTCCGCAGCGCGTCCGCATCTGCGGCGGAGCGGACCGCGGCGAAGCGTCGATAGATCTCCAGCTTGGCGCCCGCGTCGCCGACGTACTCGTCCGGCAGGTAGGCCGAGCCGGGGAGGTCCAGCCGCACCGGAGCCGGCTCGGGGATCGGTCTGTGACCTCGCAGGGTGTCGACCGCCTCGGCCAGGAGTCGCGTGTAGAGCTCGAAGCCAACGGCTGCCATGTGCCCGTGCTGTTCGGCGCCGAGGATGTTCCCCGCTCCCCGGATCTCGAGGTCGGAGAGGGCGATCTGGTAGCCCGCGCCCAGGTCGGAGGCGGAGAAGATGGCATGCAGCCGTTTGCGGGCGATGAGCGAGAGTGGCGTGCCGCGCCGGTGGAGCAGGTAGGCATACGCGCGGCGGTCCGAGCGGCCCACCCGACCGCGCAGCTGGTAGAGCTGCGCGAGGCCAAAGGTGTCGGCCCGCACGATGATGATGGTGTTGGTGTTCGCGATGTCGAGGCCCGACTCGATGATCGTGGTGCAGACCAGCACGTCGAAGCGGCCGTCGGCGAAGTCGAGCATGACCCGCTCGAGCATTCCCTCGGGCATCTGGCCGTGACCGATCGCCACCTTGGCGCGAGGCACCAGCCGTCGCACACGCTCGGCCGCGGCCTCGATGGTGTCGATCCGGTTATGAACGTAGAACACCTGGCCGCCGCGGTCGAGCTCGCGATTCATGGCGTCGCGGATGAGGCCGTCATCGTCCTCCGCGATGCGGGTCTGGATCGGGAGCCGAGCCTCCGGCGGCGTCTCGATCACGGACAGGTCGCGGATCCCCACCAGTGAGAGGTGCAGGGTGCGCGGGATCGGTGTTGCGGACAGGGTCAGGACATCCACCTCGCGGCGCATGGCCTTGATCTGCTCCTTGTGCCCGACCCCAAAGCGCTGCTCCTCGTCGACCACCAACAACCCGAGATCGGCAAATTGCACGTCGCGGCTGAGGATCCGATGCGTCCCGATCAGCACGTCGACCGTCCCGTCCGCGACGCCGGCCACGACCCGCTGCTGTTGACCCTTGCTCACGAAGCGACTGAGCATCTCGACGCGCACTGGAAATGGCGCAAGGCGACGCTGGAACGTGAACAGGTGCTGCTGGGCCAGGACGGTGGTCGGCACCAGCACCGCGACCTGCTTCCCGTCCTGGACCGCCTTGAAAGCGGCGCGCAGTGCCACCTCGGTCTTGCCGTACCCGACGTCGCCGCAGACCAGGCGGTCCATCGGCCGGCGGCGGAGCATGTCGGCCTTGACCTCCTCGATGGTGCGCGCCTGGTCCGGCGTCTCCGTGAAGGGAAAGGCCTCCTCCAGCTCGCGCTGCCAGGTGGTGTCCGAGGAGAAGGCGAAGCCCGGCGCCGATTCGCGCGCCGCGTAGATCTCGAGCAGCTCGCGGGCCAGAATCCCCACGGCGCGCGAGACGCGCTGCTTGGTGCGCTCCCACTCCGTGCCACCGAGCTTGGAGAGCGCTGGAGCCGGACCGCCCGCGTAGCGGGTGATGCGACCGATCTGATCGGTGGGCAGGAAGATCTTCCCGTCGCCGGCGAAGTCGAGCTGGAGGTACTCCCGCACCGCCCCCGAGTACTCGCGCTGCGTCATCCCCGCGTAGCGCGCCACCCCGTGGTCGACGTGCACGACCAGGTCGCCCGGCGTGAGCTTCCCGATCAGGTCGCGGGTGATGACCCTCTTGCTCGGTGTCAGACGCCTGACGCGGATCGCACCGAACAGCTCGTGATCGCTGAGGACCAGGAGTCCGCTCGGGGCGTGGGCGAATCCGGCGGACAGCGATCCATGGACCAGACCGATGGCGCCCGGCGGCGGCGTCTCGCGCAGCTGAGCACTTGGCGCAACCGGACGCCCGGCCTCTTCGAGCAGCTCGCCGACGCGACTGGCCTGGTCAGTCGTAATGAGAAGGCGCCGGCCGCCAGCAGTGAGGCTCGCGAGCCACTCGCCGATTCGCTCCGCGCGGCCGGGGAGCACTGGAGCACCAGAGAAGCCGGCGTCCACATCGCCCTGATCGCTCAGTGACTCGCGCACGCGTACAACGAGGGAACCGAGGGTCGCCGCGGCATGGTAGGGAAGCGGCCAGTCACCGGGCAGCTCGCCGGAGGCGACGAGCCCGGCCCGCCGTTCGGCAGCCTGGGCGTCGAGATCCGTCCCCAGCGTCGACAGCTCCTCGGGGTCGGTCAGCACCAGGTGGGCGCCTGGCGGGAGGTGGTCCGCCGCCGGTCCCGCGGTCAGCAGCGCCGCCCATGTCTCGGCGGCCTCCCCGACGTCACCCTGCTCGAGGTGGGCGAGGTCGCCGGCGAGCGTCTCCCATGCGCGTACGTTCACCACGCCCCGCTCGGCGAGCGCCGCAAAGCCGGATGGAGGCAGGAATTCGCTGGCCGGCTGCAGAACGGCCTCCTCCAGTCGGCGCCGGCTGGCCTGGGTCATGGGATCGAACGTGCGGAGCGAGTCGAGCACGTCCCCGAAGAGCTCGGCCCGAACGGGCTCCGCGGCGCCAGGCGGCCAGAGGTCGATGATCCCGCCGCGGTTCGAGAATTCTCCGACCCCGCTGACCTCGACCACGGGCTCGTAGCCACCGGCGACGAGAGCGGTGAGCAATGAGCGCTGCCCGGCGCGTTCGCCGACCCGCAGCTCGATCCGCGCATTGCGAAGCTGATCCGGCGACAGCGTTCGTTGCACGAGCGCGAGGAGCGGAGCGATCACCACCAGTCGCAGGGGGGCGCGGCCAAGATCGGCGAGGACGTCCAGGCGCTCCGCGGACTCTTCGTGCTCGGGCAGGGCCCGTTCGAGCGGCAAGGCGCCCCGTTCGGGCAGGACGCGGAGCTCGCCCGCCGGCAGCCAGGCGGCCAGATCGTCGGCGAGGCGGTGCGCCTCTTCTTCGGTGCGTGCCACGACCACCATCGGATCCGCGGCCGGGAGGAGCGAGCGCCGCGCGGCGAGGTAGGCCGCTCGCGCCGCGGCGGGAACCCGGAGGGTATCGCCTGCGCGTGGTGCCGGTGCCGCGCGGAGCTCGTCCGACAGCAGCTGGGTGAGGGCCGCGACCCGGCGATCCGCGCCGCCACGGGGCGAGGCCGGAGGCCGTGGCGTTGGTGGTTCGCTGACGGCAGGCAGAGTCATGAGGGCGGGGTGATGAACAGATTCATGCTGGAGGTGCCGTGAGATCGATCCCGTTGAACGCGTTCATCGCCGCCTCGATCCCCTCTCGCAGCCAGAGCTCGACCGCGTCCGCTGCGACGGCGATCGCCTCGTCTGCCAGCTCGCGCTCACCGGGCCGAAACGTCGAGAGGACATGATCAACAGTCTCCCCGGCACGACCGATCCCGACCCGCAGCCGATCGAATTCATTCGTTCCCAGCGACGCGATGATGTCCCGCAGGCCGTTGTGGCCACCCGCCGAGCCCGCTCGGCGCAGGCGGATCCGGCCGAGCGGCAGGTCCACGTCGTCGGCCACGACCAGGAGATCATGGGTGGCGTCCGCATCGGTCTGGCGAAGGGCAGCCCGCAGCGGTCCGCCGGAGGCGTTCATGAAGCGCATCGGCTTCACGAGCAGAACGCGGCCAACCGGCTCGGGCAGGTCAGCTTCCAGCCTCGCCGCGCCGTCGCGAACGCGCCCGGCGCCCGTCAGCCGCCATCGGTCCGCCAACAGGTCGACCACCCGAAAGCCCACGTTGTGCCGGGTGAACCGATACCGCTCGCCGGGGTTGCCAAGACCGCAGATCACCTTCATGCCGCGCCGATGGTAGACAATTGCCCGTCGTGGCCTTCCATCGAGCGAACACCGAGGTGGCAATCATCGGTGGGGGGATCGTTGGTACTGCCGCCGCAGCCCTCCTGGCCGAACGCGGCGGGCGCGTGACCCTCATCGAGCGCGACGTGGTGGGCGCCGGTGCATCTGGGCGCAACCTGGGTGTGGTCCAACATCCGTTCGATCCGATCCTCGAGCCGCTCTATCACGAAACGGTGGCGACCTACGCAGAGATGGCCGTCGCCTCGCCCGCATTCCCGTTCCCTCGGCCTGCCGGCCTGCTGATCGTGTCGCCGGACCGAGCGGCTCTGGATGACGACCTGACCGAGTTCGCGCGCACGCCACACCTGCAGGCAACCCTCCTCGACCCGATTGCCGTCCATGATCTGGAGCCGATGCTGGCGGAAGACCTCTGGGCGATTCGTCTTGCGACTGGCCACCCGATTCCGCCGGATGCCGCGACGGCAGCGATGGCCGAGCGCGCCGTTCGGGCCGGCACCCGGCTGCTCACCGGACGATCCGCGGCACCGGCGGTGCGCGCCGGCAGGG
Source organism: Chloroflexota bacterium (assembly GCA_030774375.1). Next base: position 6,291 of record JALYLE010000241.1, read on the forward strand.
CGGTCGGGGTGGATCTCGACGGCGGCGAGCACCTCGCCGCTGACATTGTCCTCGTTGCGGCGGGACCCTGGACGCCGTTCCTGCTCGATCCGAGCGGCCGCTGGCGTCCGATCGTGGCGACCTGGGGGGCGACCGCAGAGCTCGAGATGGCGGTGCTTCCAACCCACGTCCTCGAGGAGGCGCGAGTCGACTCAGTGAACCGCCCGATCTCCGGGAACGGCAATGCGGGTGCCAGGGATTCCGAGCCGGCCAGCATCTTCACCCTGGCCGCCGCAAGCGGCTCCGCCGTCATCGGCTCCACGTTCCTTGGTTCCGAGCCGGATCATCGCCACGTCGCGCGGCTCCTGGTGGAGCGCGGCCAGCGGTGGCTGCCTGCCCTCGCCGACGCTCGGATCGTCGCGTCGCGCGTGTGCGCCCGCCCGCAATCGATCGACGGGCGGCCGCTGCTTGGGGCACTGGAGGGCGTTGACGGTCTCTTCGTGGCTGCTGGCCACGGGCCGTGGGGCATCTCGACCGGCCCTGCGACCGCCCGCCTGGTGGTCGACGCCATCCTCGGCGCCTCGTCGTCGCCGATCCCACCTGAGCTGGTGGCAACCCGGGTCCCGGCTCCGCGCCTGCGCGAGGTGTCGGCCTGAGCGATTCTCTGCTCGACGACCTGCGCGCTCGGCGGCCCGGGGCTCTCGAGGCGCTCATCGCCAACTTCGGCAGGCCCATGGCCGCAGTCGCCTATCTGGTGCTGCACGACCGCAGCCAGGCGGAAGGGGTGGTGGTCGAGGTCGTTGGGCACGCATGGCGCCATGCGGACGAAGCGGAAGCGGCGCCGCAGCTGCGCACGTGGCTGCTGGGCCTCACGGCCACGAAAGCGCTGGAGGCCCAGCGCCGCTCCCGCGCCGTTGACGCAGTTATCCCGGGGTCCCTGCTCGCCTCGGGGGACCCCAGCCGCGCCGGCCGCGATCTCCCCCGGGTGATCCGGGCTTTCGCCGAACTGGCACCACGGCACAGAGCGATCGTCGCGTTGCGATACCTGGCGCTCCTCGATCCAGCGGAAACCGCGGCGGGCCTCGGGATGAGCCAGGAGGCGCTGGATCTTGAGCTGCGAGGGGCATTGCGCCGGATGCGAGCGCTGCTGCCCGAGGCAGCGCAGGATCCCCGCGCGGAGGTCGTCCTACCCTGGGCGGAGAGCGTCACAATGGCGGCCGACCATCGCCTCGAGGAGCGGCTGGTTGCCGCCCTGGCGCGACTCACCGAGGTGCTGCCCTCCGGCGTCGAGGCAAACCAGGTGCGCAGCCTCCTGGCCGCTCCACCGCCCGCTCGCCCGGTTCCCTGGCGGGCCGTCGGCCTTGCTCTCCTTGCCGCCGCGGTACTGGCGGTGGTGTTATTCGGGATTCTCGGCGGGAGTCCGGGGACGGGTGGCGCGACGCGCGATACACCGAGCCAACCAGGCGCGGCCACCCCGTCGCGGCCA
>JALYLE010000242.1 GCA_030774375.1 Chloroflexota bacterium
GAGATCTTCGACGAGTTCAAGAACCAGCTGCCCGACATCGATCCGGGTGAGACGAGCGAATGGCTTGACTCCCTCGACGGCGTCGTCCAGCAAGCTGGTCCGGAGCGCGCTCGATTCATCATCTTCAAGCTCCTGAAGCGCGCTCGCCAGCTCCAGGTGGGACTCCCGCCGCTGGTCCAGACCCGATACATCAACACCATCAGCCCGGAGCAGGAGCCGTACTTCCCGGGCGACGAAGCGATGGAGCATCGGGTACGCCGGATGATCCGATGGAACGCGCTGGCCATGGTCCTGCGCGCCAACCGCCAGTTCGAGGGAATCGGCGGGCACCTGTCGACCTACGCCTCGGCGGCCAGCCTCTACGAGGTCGGCTTCAACCACTTCTTCCGCGGCGGGCCAGACGGCGATCTCGTCTACTTCCAGGGCCACGCCGCGCCCGGGATCTACGCGCGCGCCTTCCTCGAAGGGCGCATCAGCGAGGAACAGCTCGAGCACTTCCGGCGCGAAGCACTGTGGGATGGAGGCCTCTCATCGTATCCCCATCCGCGGAACATGCCGCACTTCTGGCAATTCCCGACGGTGAGCATGGGCCTGGGGCCGATATCGGCCATTTACCAGGCTCGCTTCAACCGATACCTCCAGGCTCGCGGCATCGCGGACACCAGCGCACGCCGGGTATGGGCGTTCCTGGGCGATGGCGAGATGGACGAACCGGAGGCGCTCGCCGGCCTCTCTCTCGCAGCCCGCGATGGTCTCGACAACCTCACCTTCGTCGTCAACTGCAACCTCCAGCGGCTCGATGGTCCGGTGCGCGGCAACGGAAAGATCATCCAGGAGCTGGAGGCGACCTACCGCGGGGCAGGCTGGAACGTCATCAAGGTCATCTGGGCCCGCGAGTGGGACGACTTGCTGGCGCGTGACGTGGACGGCGTTCTCGTCAACAAGATGAACGAGACGCTGGACGGCGACTACCAGCGCCTGTCGATTGCCGATGGCGCCTACATTCGCGAGCATTTCTTCGGTCCGGACGCGCGGCTGCGAGCCATGGTCGAGCATCTCTCCGACGAGGAGCTCACGAAGCTGCGCCGCGGTGGCCACGACTACCGCAAGGTCTTCGCCGCATACACCGCGGCGGTCTCGCACCGCGGCACCCCCACCGTGATCCTGGCCAAGACGGTGAAGGGCTGGACCCTCGGCCCGGGGATCGAGGGCCGGAACGTCACGCACCAGGCGAAGAAGCTGACCGAGGCCGAGCTCAAGATCTTCCGCGATCGGCTGGAGCTGCCGATCCCCGACGACCAGCTTGCCGCGGCGCCGTACTACCACCCCGGTCCCGAAGCGCCCGAGATCCAGTACATGCTCGAGCGGCGCCGGACGCTCGGCGGCCTCCTTCCGGAGCGCGTCGTGCGCGCCAGGCCACTGCCTGAGCCGCAGCCGCAGGCTTTCGAGGAGCTGCTCTCCGGCTCCGAGCGCCCGGCAAGCACGACCATGGCCTTCAGCCGCCTGGTCCGGAACCTGGTCCGCGACCCCGGGGTCGGCCGCCGGATCGTGCCGATCATTCCTGACGAGGCGCGCACGTTCGGGATGGACCCCCTCTTCAAGGAGATCGAGATCTACAACCCGCTTGGGCAGCGCTACACGGCGGTCGATAAGGAGCTGCTGCTCAGCTACGTCGAGTCGACCGACGGGCAGATCCTGGAGGAGGGCATAACTGAGGCGGGCGCCATGGCGGACTTCACCGCCGCCGGCACGAGCTACGCCGTCCACGGGGAGCCCATGATCCCGTTCTACATCTTCTACTCGATGTTCGGATTCCAGCGCACCGGCGACCAGATGTGGGCGTTTGGCGACATCCGCGGACGCGGCTTCCTGATGGGCGCCACCGCCGGCCGCACGACCCTGACCGGAGAAGGCTTGCAGCACGACGACGGCCACAGCCACGTCCTGGCGTCCACATTGCCGAACGTCCTTGCCTACGACCCCGCCTTTGCCTATGAGCTGGCGACGATCGTTCGGGAGGGGATCCGGCGCATGTACGTCGCCGGGGAGGACATCTTCTACTACCTCACGGTCTACAACGAGAACTGGGTGCAGCCAGCCATGCCGGAGGGTGTCGAGGAGGGCGTGCTGCGCGGCCTGTACCGATACCGCCCCGCGCCTGACCCCGCTCCCGATGCGCGCCGCGTGCAGCTCTTGGGCTCGGGCTCCATCTTCCATCAGGCGCTGCGGGCGCAGGAGATCCTCGCCGAGAAGTTTGGCGTCGCGGCCGATGTGTGGAGCGCCACGAGCTTCCAGCAACTGCGCGTCGACGCGCTCGATGCCGAGCGGTGGAACCGCCTCCATCCCGAGGCCGAGCAGCGCGTCCCGTACGTCGTTCAGGCGCTCGCGGGTGCCCCCGGGCCAATCGTTGCCGCGACCGACTACCTCAAGGCTGTCCCGGACATGGTGGCCCGCTGGATCGACCGGCCATACACGGTGCTTGGGACGGATGGCTACGGCCGGAGCGACACGCGCGAGGCGCTGCGCATCCATTTCGAGGTTTCGCCGGAGCAGATCGCGTACGCAGCGCTCCACGGGCTCTGCCTGGTCGGCGAGTCCACGCCCCCTGAACTGCGTGAGGCGATGCAGACGCTGAACATCGATCCGGAGCGACCCAACCCGCAGTTCGCATAGGGCGCTCAGCTGGACGCAGCCTGACTCGC
>JALYLE010000243.1 GCA_030774375.1 Chloroflexota bacterium
ACATCGCCCGCGGCAGCCCGGACGAGCCCTCGCCACGTCTCGAGCTGGCGGACGCGGAACGGCGTGGGCGCCGCGGCCGCGGCGGTTGCCGCGCGATCGAGCCACTGCTCGGCCTCCGTCTGGTCGCCCATATCGAGATGGGAGAGCGCGACGCCGCCGGCGGCCAGAAACTCGACTGATCGGTCACCAAGTGTCTTGGCCATTCGGTGCGCTTCCACCCCGCGCGAGATCATCAGATCCGGCACCACCTTTGCGCGCGCGTAGACGTGGACGCCGTAGAGCAGCTGGAGCTCCAGCCGCGCTCGCTCGCTTTCGGTCACGAGGTCCGACTGGCGGGACACGACGCGGCGGATCTCCTCGATGTGCCGCGCGGAGCCGCTGATGTGGATCATCGGCGCGTACTCGATGTAGGCCATGGCGATGACCGTGGACATGATGCCGCTGCGATCGCCCAGCCGCTCGTACAGGCCCAGCGCCCGCTCGAGGAGCTGGCGAACCTCATACACGAGCGGCCCTGCTGGGGTCGGCTCCAGCACCGCTTCGAGGGACTCGCCGGCAATGACCCGCGCGCTGAGCACCATGGCTGCGCCCGACTCCATCTGTTCCCCGAACCACCCGCGAAGACGGCTCAACTGGATGGTTCCGAGCTCGCGAAGAGCAGCGGCCAAGCCTTGGTCGTCACCCAGCGGCTCGGCGAGTGCGATCGCCGCGCGATACGCCTCCTCCCCAGCGTCGAGGTCCACTTCGGTGGCTGCCACTCCGAAGCCTTCTCCGATCGATGTGCGGAGCAGCGCCTGCCCGAGCTCGAGGGTGGCTCGGAGCTCGCCCGCCGCGTCCCCCTTGGCCTTGGCCGTCGCGCGCACCCGACGCGCCAGGTCGGCGGCGGCGTCCTCATCGTGGGCAAGCCGCAGCGCAGCGGCGCGGCGCAGCTGCACGTCAAGCTCCAGACCCGAATCACCCAGTGCTTCCACCAAGGCGGAAAGCTCTGCGAGACCCTCCAGGCGATCCGTGGAATTCCGGGAGACGGCGTACGCGTCATCGCGGATGCAGAGCAGATCGCGCCGATCCTGGGACGAAGTCACGGTCGGCAACGCCTGCTCGACGAGGCGCAGGGCCTCCTCCGCCGCGTTGGCCTGGAGCGCCGCGCGAGCGGCGTCAATCGAGAGTCGGGCGGCACGTTCCGTGTCGCCGGCCGCGAGGGCGTGATGGGCAATGAGGGGCAACGCGGCCGGTGAGGGATCGCCGCCTTCCAGCAGGAGGTCCACGACGGACCGATGGACGGCTCGGCGCCGTGCCTGCGTCAGCTCGGCGAGCGCGAACTCCCTGACCTGCTCGTGGGTGAAGGTGTAGTCGGCTGAGGAGCCTTCTGGCTGCTGGAGCAGGAGGCCCGCATCAGTGGCGGGCTTCAGCGAATCGGCCAGCGATGCGACGGATGGTTCCTGCTGGTCGAGGCGGGATCGCACCGCGCTGAGATCCCGGAGGCTGAAGCTGCGGCCGAGGACCGCCGCATCGGCAAGGACCGAGCGGGTGTCGTCTGGCAGGCGGGCGGCGCGGCGCTGGATGAGCGTCCTGACGGCCGACGGCACGAGCTTGGCGGCATTGCGCCCCAGGGTCCATATCCCGTCGACCTGCTGGATCATGCCGGCGTCGCGATACGTGCGTGCGAGCTCCTCGATGATGAAGGGAACGCCCTCCGACTGCGCGTGCATGGCGGCGATCGAGGCTGGGTCGACCGGCCCGCCCAGCGCCTGCTTGGCGAGCTCGCCACTCTCCGGCTGGCTGAAGCGACCCGGCCGAAGGCGCCGCACAAGGCCCATGCGCTCCATGTCCGCGACGAGGTTCACGGCCTCGGTGACGGTGGCGAACTCATCGGGTCGAATGGCGAGGAAGAGGAAGATCGGGCTATCCGTATCGGCTCGGACGGCATACCGCAGCAGCCGGAGCGTGTCGTCGTCGGCCCATTGCACGTCGTCGATCAGCAGCGCCAGCGGTGCCTGTCGGGCCACCATCCCGAGCGCCACGCCGGCGAGGTCAAACGTGCGCAGCAGCTTGGCGTCGCGTGAGAGAGCCTCGAGACCTGGCTCGTCGCGGCCCGACATGGCCTCGACCACCCGCTGTACCGATGCCTCCGCCGGGCTGCCGGCGACCGCGTCTCGCAGGGCCGGCGCGGCGAAGATGCTCTGTGCGAGGAGAAAGGGGCCGCGGATCTCCTCGTCCGCGGTCACCGCGATAGTGGTGAACCCGGCTCCGGCCGCCACCCCCGCGGCAGCCAGCAGCAGGCGCGTCTTCCCGATTCCTGGCTCGCCCTCCAGCGTGACGGCCGATAGATTGCTCCGCGCATCCCGGAGTTCCTGCTCGATGGCCGCGAGCTCACTCGCCCGCCCGACCAGCGAGCCCGTGACCCGACGCATCTGGACGGCGAGAGAGCATTGCGGCTGGATGCGTGGGTCGAGTGCACTGCCGCCGAGCGTCTGAATCCAGGACGCTTCGGGCGACTTGCTGCTCGGTTCGTTGGGGAGTGTGGAGCCTGGGGAGCCTGGGGAAGCCATCGCCGCGGATTATCCCCCGAATCGTGAAATCCCTCGCGGCTGCCATTCCGCTCGGCATTCGCCCCGGTCAGCTCTCAGCCGGGAGGTAGGTGAGCACGACCCGGTTGTCCGGTCGGACGAATGAGGTCATGGCGGCACGGACGTCATCCGCCGTTACCGCTTCGTAGCGTGAATCCTCGGTGTTGATACGCTCGGGCTCGTCGAAGAGACAGGTGTATTGACTGAGCCGATCGGCGCGCTCTGAGATCCGCTCCAACGATGACGCCGTTTCAGCCGAGTGCAGGTTGCGCACGCGCGCCAGCTCGTCGTCGCCGGGCCCGGCACCCGCGAGCCGGTCGATCTCGGTCAGCAGCTCCGACTCCAGTTGCGCCGGTTCGACCGAGGGGCTTCCCGTGGCCCAGATCGCGAGGATGGATGCGCCTCCCACCAGGGAGAACGGGAAGGCCACCACGTCCTGGGCGACCTGGCGTTCTCGGACAAGCGCGCCGTACAGACGCGACGCCAGCCCGTTGGCCAGCAGGTCTGACGCCACCTGCAAAGCGTCGAGTGCCTGACTTCCAAAGATGGGAATCCGATAGCCGAGGTACACGCGCGGCAGCGGCACCTGGTCCTTGATGACTTCGCGCACCTCGGAGCCGATGAGGAATGGATCGAGGGCGACGTCCAGTGGCGCGGGCAGGTCCGGGTTGGCGGGAATCGGTCCGAAATGCTTATCGATCATGCCCAGAGCCGCGCCGGGCTCGAAGTCGCCGGCGATGGTCAGGACCGCATTGTTCGGACAGTAATAGGTCGAAAAGAACGCCTTGACGTCCTCGAGTTTCGCGGCCGAGAGGTCCTCCATCGAGCCCATCGTGGAGTGGTGGTATGGATGCGATTCCGGGAAGAGCAGCTCCTGCAGCTTCTCGTCCCAGGTTCCGTACGGGACGTTGTCCACCTCCGACCGGCGCTCGTTCTTCACGACGTCGCGCTGGTTGTCGAGCTTCTCCTGGGTCACGGCGGGCAGCAGGTTCGCCATTCGCTCCGCCTCGAGCCAGATTGCGAGCTCTAGCTCGTGGGAGGGGAGGGTCTCGTAGTAATTCGTACGGTCAAGATGGGTGGAGGCGTTCCCGCTGCCGCCGACCGACTGGATGAACGTGTAATGCTCGTTCTTGGCCAGGTTCTTCGAGCCCTGGAACATCATGTGCTCGAAGAGGTGAGCGAACCCGGTCTTCCCCGGGCGTTCGTGCTTGCTGCCGACGTCGTACCAGAGGTTGACCGCAACGATCGGGGTCGCCGTGTCGCGTGACAGGATGACGCGCAAGCCGTTCGGCAGGCGATGGCGTTCGATCGGGATGCTGTGCAACTGAACCCTCCGCTGCTAGCCCGGCGTGGGTCTGGACATCTCGGCGCGTTCGAGTAGGTCCGCAGCTTTGGCTTCAAAGACAACATCGCCTCGGGCCTGAGCGAGGTCGAGAAGCTCGTGGGCACGGGCACGCGCTTCTTCGACCCGTCCAGCGTCCAAATGGAGCTGGGCGAACGCCAGGCGAGACCTCGTGAGCATGTCGTAGTACTCGCCCTGATCGGCGAGGGCCACGGCATCGGCGACCGAGGCGAGGGATTCGTCCATCCTGCCG
>JALYLE010000244.1 GCA_030774375.1 Chloroflexota bacterium
CCAGGATGGTGGCGACCGCATACTCCTCCAACACAACCGGATACTCGCCCGGCTCCTGGTCGGCGGCGCCGGCCGAACGGGCCGCCTTGTCGGCGGCCTCGGCGCCGAGCGCCGCACCATCGACCACCGCCACGTCCGGCGATGCCGCCTGCGCATAGCCCGAGGAACCGTCGTGCGCGGTCAGGACCGTGACAAGACGCGCCTGCGTGTTGCTTTCAGAGGCGCGCAGCCCGCGCGTATTCGCGACGGCCAGCGTGGCCGCTTCGGTCAGGAAGGCTCCCGATGCCTCGAGGTTGTGCGCATCCGCGACCGCGATCACGGCACGCGCCTGCGCGGCACGAGCCTCCGGATTCGCGTCGGCGGTCGCGTCCCGCCAGCCGAACGTGGCGTGCGGCCGCACGCCATCCTCGGGCAGAGGCGGCTGCTCCGGGTTGCGGGCGGCGCGGGCGCAGATGGTGGAGGCCCGCGCGACGACCTCGCGCAGTCCCTCGTCATCGAGCCGATTGGTGGTCGCCACGCCGGTCCGGCCCTCGCTGACGACCCGCACGCGGAGCTGGGCGTCGTGCTCGGCGACGTTCTGGTGGATTCGGGAGTTTGCGAAGCGCGTCAGGGCGTGATCCTTGGAGCTGTAGACAGCTTCGGCCTCCGCGCCAGTGACGCGGGCCAGCGCCCGATCCAGGATGCCGGCCACTGCCTCGGGGTCGTGCAAGGCTCTGGTCACCATCGGCCGACCCCAACCTGCACGTTGCGGAACCTGGCCGGGCTTGCCCCATGCCCCACATGCCCGGTCTGCATCGGCTCGCCCTTGCCGCAGTTCGGCACACCCCAGAGGACCCACTCGTCCGGGCCGCAGATCGCGTCGCAGCTCCCCCAGAACTGTGGGGTGATTCCGGTGTAGGTCGGATTGCGCACGAGCTGCGTTCGGCGACCGTTTTCGATCAGCCACCCGACCTGCGTGCCGAACTGGAAGTTGAGGCGCCGGTCGTCGATGCTCCAGGATCGGTTCAGATCGAGAAAGATCCCCTCCCGCGTGTCCTCGATCAGGTCCTCCAGCGATCCGGCATCGCCCGGACGCAGGTTGACGTTCGTCATGCGGATCATGGGGATCCGGTTCCAGCTCCAGGCGCGACTGCTGCCCATGCTGCGTTGTCCGATGACCGGCGCTGTCTCCCGGTTGGTCAGGTACCCCACGAAGCGACCGGCGGAGACGACTGGCACGTTCTGGGCCGGAACGCCTTCATCGTCCCAGCCAAAAGTCCCCAGGCCGCCAGGGGCGGTCGCATCGGCGTCGATGTTCACGAGCTCACTGCCGTACTGCAGCTTCCCCAGCTTGTCGAGGGTCAGGAATGAGGTCCCGGCAAACGAGGCTTCCTGGCCGAGGACCCGGTCGAGCTCGATCGGGTGGCCGCACGATTCGTGCACCTGCAGCGCGACCTGGCTCGAGTCGAGAATGACGGTCATCTCGCCGGTCGGGCATTGTGGTGCGTCGAGGAGCGCGACCGCCTCTTCGCCGACGCGCTGCCCGTGGGCGGGAAGGTCCAGCGCGCGAACCGCCTCGAAGCCCCCAGCCACGAACTGCCCCCCGGCGGAATTCGGATAGCTGCGGACCTGGACCTCTTCCGCGTTCACCGCGGTCGCCTCGATCCCGGCCCCGACCTCGATGATCTCCTGCTCGACCCGCGCCCCCTCGCTCGACGCGAAGGTCTTGCGCTCCCGCCCGGAGTCGAAGAACGCTTCGCGGACACTCACCCCCGGTTCCCGGCCCATCTCGGCATCTGCGGCCAGCAGGATGCGGAGCTTGTCGTCGAGGGAGACACTGAAGGGGTCCTCCTCGACTGGCGTCACGTAGCGGCCGACCGCCGGTGGCGTGTCATCGAAGCTGACCGGAGCCCGCCGGGCGCTCGCGCTGGCGCCCGCGATGCCGGCCGCTTCACGCGTCACGCGCTCGGCCTCATCGGCCTCCAAGATGGCACTCGAGCTGAATCCCCACGCCCCATCGATCACGAGCCTGACGCCGAAGCCGGCACTCCGGTCGCTCTCGGCAGCCTCGAGCGCACCGTTCTTCACGGAGAGCGTCTCGTTCTCGCGCTCGACGATCCGGATGTCGGCGTAGGAAGCGCCGGCGCGTTGAGCCGCGTCCAGGGCGCGTTCGATGAGATCGTTCACGGCACCGTACCGAGTCGGGTGGGATCAGCCACGGGGCAAGGACGGCCGGCAACGAGCCGGGCAGTGGCGCCTCGCGGCCATCGCGAGGCCGCCCACTCTAGCACGGGGTCGTCACTCAGCGGGTTTGGCCACGCGCGGCGCGAGGTCAAGGTTCGACTCCGGAATCGTCACCTGTGCCGACTGCTGGACATCGATCGTGGCACTCACGAAAAGCTGGAGCTGCGAGATGATGCCGCCCGGTCGCTGGAGAGCGGTAAGCAGACCGTCAGGGTCGCCGACGGCGCGAATGGTGAATGAGCTCCCGATCGTCGCGTCGTCGATCTTGAGGGCGAGGGGGGCCTGGACACAGACCGAGCGAGCCGTGATCCGAACCGCATCTACGGCGATCGCCTCGGCACCCGCGTTGCGCAGCTCATTCAGCAGGTCGTTGACGGCGATTGCGTCGAGCTGTCCGTCGATGGTCAATACGATGCCTTGGCCCTCCACTGCCTCACGGCCGCCGAAGGCGGTGATGCGGCGCAGGTCCTCGCGAGAGACGTCGAGGGCGCTCTGCCCCTGGGATTCGGCGACGCGGTACTCCCGCAGCTGCTCGCGTGCGTCGGCGACCGCCGCCCGCAGCTGGCGGTTGCGACCAGAGAGCGTCTCGATGAGGGTCGAGAGATCCTGGGCGGAAAGGCTGCTGATCTCCGTGGGACGCGCTTGCGAGCGGAGCTGGATGACCAGCAGGAAGCCGAGCAGCAGCACCACGGCGGTCACGCTGAGATGCGCGAGCCTCCCGCTCATGAGCCTGCCTCCAGCGGGACCGCCCAGCGGAACCGCGTGTTGCCGACGAAGGCAGGGAGGCTCAGGTCGCCCTGGGCCTGCGTGGCGAACTCCAGGCCAAAGGCGTCGATGCGATGGGCGACTCGCCCCAGGTAAGCCTGGTTTCCCAGGAAGCGCTGCATGAGGCCGTCAGGGCCGATCGCCTCGACGCGGAACGGGGGCGCCAGGAACGCGGTGTTGACCAGGATCGAGGCACCCACCCCGTAGATCGACGAGGTGCTCACGAGGCGCTCGCCATTGATCGCGATCGCCTCCGCTCCCGAGGCCCACAGCGCGGTCACGATGTCGCGCAGGTCGTCGACGAGGACGATGTAATTCGCTGGATTCTCGCCGGCGGGCACCTGCAGCTTGGAGTCGGCGATCTCGGCGACCACACCTGGCCCGCTGACCTTGGTCAGGCCCGCGGCCAGCCGCGCCGCTGCCAGCTCCTTGTTCAATTCAGCGAGCGCCGTCTGTGAACCGGCCGACTCGGTCTGGAACTGCTGGACCTGGTCTTCGGCGGTCCCGAGCTGGTCGCGGAGCGTCTTCTGCTCATCCTCAAGCGCGACGACCTGACCGGCGAGCACCTGCTGCGCCGACGTCGTGAACTGCTGGCGGGCAAAGCTGCCGTTCCACTGCGCGGTTCCCACGAAGCCGACGATCCCCAACGCTCCGGCTATGGAGAGCGCCCAGCCCACGTGCAACCGGCGCGGCGAGACGCGCTGAGCGCGGTCAGCCATCGGTCCGGCTCGGCGGACCGGTGCGCCGATAGATGACCAGTCCCACGGCCACGCCGGCGATGACCAGGAACGCGAAGACGACGAGCCCGATGATCGTGGCGGTCCCGATGCCATCGGAGCTCGTCCCCGCCGGCGCGGCTTTGCCTGATGCGGCGGGCGCCCCCAGCGGACCCGAGCCGGCGGGACCGGTGGGCGTGCGGACGATCGAGGGTTTGATGGCGGCGGGTTGGACCGGCTTGGGCTGCGTGGCGCCAAAGGCCCGGAAGTAGTCCGCGGAGAGCGTCTCCGCGCTGACCCCGGTCCCCGCTTTCAGCGCCTCGGCGTCCGTGGCGCCCAGCCGATACGCCGCGGTGATCCTGGCGATGGCCGCGCGCCCGGACGTGCGGATGATCCGGTCGACCATCGTGGCCCCCTCCGCATACGCGAGCGACGAGCCCCGGGTGCCAATCGGAAACTGCCCGGTCAGAGCGTCGAAGGCAAAGAGTCCTGCGCTCGCCTCCGACCGGACGGTGGCCTGCTGCGCGTCCGCGTTCTGCCGTTCCGACCAGACGGCGATCCCCTCGTTCAGCCAGCGCGCTGGGTCGTGATACGGATTCGCCGTCGCGTCGTGGAAGACGACATGGGTCAGCTCATGCGTGACGGCCGTCTCCAGGTAATCGGTCGGTCCCCCGCCGAGCCACATGAAGACGGTGCGGATATCCGGATAGGTGGCCGCTCCGGTCCACTCGCGAGCGCCCGGTCCGAGCGCACCAAAAAAGTCGTCCTGGGTGACGTACACGAAAATGTCGATCCGTCCGGTCAACCGACGACCCAGCAGTGATTCGGCGCGCGATATTGCGCCGGAGCTCAGGGCGCCGAAGTGTCGGGCCTCGTCCTCGTGCGCACCGTACCAGTGCACTGTCGCAGGACCGTAGCTGGCCGCGTGCCAGGTGAAGCCGGGACGATTGTCGGAATAGAGCAGCTCGCCGGTCTGGCTCACCTGGCTCGACCCGGCCACGGTGGCCCGCCACCGATATTTGATCCGCGTGTTCGGCGTCAGATAACGCGTCGAGGCATCCCATCTGTAGGTCGCGGACGTCCCCGAGGCCTCGACGGGGGCCACAAAGGTCGTGCCCGGCTCGTCGCCGAAGTCGAGGAGGAGCTCCATTCGTTCGGGTGCCCCACCTGGCAGCGCGACACGGAACGTCATGTTCTGGCCGTACTGCGCACTGGCGCTCATCGGTCCAAAGCCGGAGAAGGCGGCTACCGGAGCCGGCCGCGCGAAGACGAGTGCCAGCGCGGCCAGGGCGACGAACACGACGAAACGCCTCGTCACGAGTCCCAGCTCGCCAGGCCGAAATCGAGGAGGCCAACGGTCAGCCCACCCAGCCCGCGCAACCCCGGGCGCACGAGCCAGTTCGACTCGCCATACGACCACGGGATGACCGGTGCCTGGGCTTCTACCTCCTTCTCCACCGCCGCATACGCCGCGGCGGTCGCCTCGTCGCCGTTCGCGGCGGCTGCGGCCTCGAGCACCGTCTCGAAGCGCGGATCGTTCCAGCGCCCGTAGTTGCTGTGTGCCGCGGGCGTCAGGAGGAGGTCGTAGAGCGCGAACGGGGACGGGTAATCCGCGACCCAGTTGATGGTGAAGACCTGCGGCACCTGGCCCGCGTCGAGACGGCCGATGTAGTCCTCGAACGTCATCGACTCGACGTTGACGGTGGCACCGAGCAGGCTGCGCCAGGCCGCAACGATGGGAGTCACGTCGAGGCCGGTGGCGTTGACGGTGATGGTGCCCAGCGTTGATCGATCCCGATAGCCCGCCTCGTCGAGCAGTCGACGAGCCGCGGCCACGTCGGCGGCGGCCGCCTTCGGCAAACCCGGCGGCTGGATGGCGGGCGGCACGACGCTCGTCGCCGGGACCGCACCGGGCCCGTCAGTGAGTTCGACGAGGCGCGGACGATCGAGGGCCAGCGCGAAGGCGCGACGTACACGAGGGTCGTCGAACGGCGGCTTCGTGGTATCGAAGCCCAGGTACTGCACGTTGAGCGCGGCCGCACGGTGAAGGGCGCGGCCGAGGTCGGGATCGTAGGCGACCCACGTGGCGTCGGAGCCGCCGATCCCCGTGAGATCGACGGTCTTCTGGCTGAACGCGGTCACCTCGTCGCCGTCGAGGGTCGCGATCCAGTCGACTTCGCCGATCGGCGGCGCACCGGCGACGTAGTTCGGGTTAGCGCGTAAGACGAGCTTATCCGCGCTCGATACGGCCGCCACGTACGGCCCGGAGCCGACGAAGCTGCCCGCGACCTGCCAAGTGCCTGAAGGCTTAGCGCTGCGAGGCACGACGAAGGTTGCCGGCGTGGCGACGATCGCCGGAAAGTAGCCGGCGCGATGGCGGAGCTTGACAACGAGCGTCCGCGTGTCTGGGGCGGTGATCCCCACCGAGCTTTCGCTCGCGCGCCCCGCGATCCGTTCCGCCGCGCCCACGACCACGTTCAGGACGTCGGGCGCGGAGGCATGCACCTGCGGATCGAGGAGTCGCAGCCAGGAGCGGCGGACGTCACCCGCGTCAAGGGCCGAGCCGTCAGAGAAATGCAGCCCGCCGCGCAGGTGGAAGGTGTACGTGAGCCCGTCGGACGTCACGTCCCACGAGGACGCCAACGACGGATAGGGATCCCCTGACTCATCGAGGCGAGTCAGCCCCGCGTAGAGCTGCAGCGTCAGCTGGACGTCGCTCGCGTCGTTGATGCGGGCCGGGTCCAGCGATCCAACGGCTCCGCCGTAATAGCGGAGTGGCTGACCGGCCGCCACGGCAGGCTGCCGCGAGTCCCCGATCGCGACGGCGAGGGTGAGCGCGGCGAGAAGCGCCGCGGCGGTTTTCAGGAGCGTCGGGAAGCGAAGACGACGCGGCATGTGGCAGCTCGGGTGCGGCGCGGCGAGGCGATGGCGGACGCGCGCACGCACGGGAGCAGGCGAGGGTGACTGCGCACGGCCGGTAGTATACGGGCCCGTGCAGACGACCCATGAGCATCGGTTTCGGCCTCAGCCGCCTGGGAGTCTGACGCTCGTCCAATTCGTCGAGTCGCTCCGACGCTGGACGCCGGAGATGCGCCAGATCGCACAGATCGCGTTGACGCGGACCGAGGCCGAGCGCCAGCAGTACCTCCAGGCCTTCCACGCCGGGCACCACGATCGGACCGCCGGGCCTCTCGACAGCTTCGTGCGATGGGCCTACTCCGACCCGCGATTGGAGTACGTCCCCGGTCTCCTGGCCGAGGTCGAGCGCGACGAGGCAGAGGACGCCGGCGGCCTTGGAAGCGAGGCGGAGACCCTGGTGCGCATGCGCGGCGGGGGGAAAACGGCAGCCCAGCGCGTGAACGACTACCTATCGCTGCTCGGCATCGAGGGCAGCGAGCAGGTCCGGGCCGCCATCGCCAGCCTGCTGCCCGCCGGAACGTCGGAGGCTCAGGTGATTGCCACCATCCGCCTCATGCGACGCCGCTGGTTGGTGATCTTCGGCGACGATCCGTTCTTCGCCGAGGATTGATGGTGACGATCCCTCGGTTCGTGACGGCCCTCGTCGTCGCCACCGCCGCCCTGGGCGCCGTCATCGGCCTGGCGCTGACGCCGGCGACGGTCGCTGCCCACGCGCTCGGTCATCCGTTCCAACTTCCGATCAGCAGCTGGTTCTTCCTGGCAGGCGCCGGGATCGCCGTGGGAGCCTCCTTCGTCATCTCGGCGATCGTGGTGCGCGTCAGCCCCGACGTGCCGCGCTATCCGCGGCTCGTCCTGCCGGGACTGCCCACGCGCCTGCTCTCGTGGCCGCTGGCGCTGCTCGGACTCGTCTGGTGGTACGGGGCCATCGTCACGGCGGTCGTGATCGGCGGCGATTCACCGATCCCCGGCATCTTGTTCTGGGTCTTTATCTGGGTCGGCCTCCCGATCCTGGCAGCGATCGGCGGCAACCCATGGCCGTCGCTCAGCCCATTCCGCTCGACCTTCGCCATCCTCGAGCGGCTGGCGCGCTTCTTTGGCTTCGATCGGCTCGACCTGGGGTTGGAGTACCCGGCAGCACTCGCCCGCTGGCCCGCGGTCTTCCTGCTCTTTGCGGGCCTCTGGAGCGAGCTCGTCATGGCGGGCGCCGCTGCGCCCGACACCGTGGCCTTTCTGCTCGCGGGCTATACGGTGATCATGTTGGTCGGGATGGCCTGCTTCGGGCGGGTGGCGTGGCTGCGGAACGCGGAGCTGTTCGAGGTTCTGCTTGGCTGGTTTGGCCGGATCGGCCCCATCGGGCGGCGCGTCACCGATGCGAACGCATGCGGCGGCTGTGCCGAGCACTGCGATCCGGACCGATGCGTCGACTGCCCTGAATGCGCGGTCGCCGCGGATGCCCGCGAACGGCGACCAGAGCTGCGACCCTGGTTCGCCGGCCTCACCGAGGTGCGGCGGGGTGGGTGGTCGGATGCGGGATTCATCGTCCTGGCACTGGCCGGCGTCACGTACGACGGGCTGCGGGAGACGCCGTTATGGCTGACTCTTTCGAACTGGTTCTTTCCGTACGTCTACCCGCGGCTGGATTCCTTCACGGCGCAGCTCGTGACCGGAACGGTCGGCCTGCTCAGCGTCTGGCTTGCGTTCCTGGTCGCCTTCAGCATCGGGGCTACCATCACCCGGCTGCTCAGCGACCGCGCGCGACTCGCCGGCTCGACGCTGGGTAGCACGGTGGGCGCCTACGCTGCCACGCTGCTTCCGATTGCCGGCGGCTACATGATTGCCCACTACCTGACGCTCGTCCTCCAGGGCATCGTGTGGCTGCCGCAGCTGGCAAATGACCCACGCACGCCTCAACCCCCGCTCGACGCCATTCCCACGAGCGTGATCTGGTACCTGTCGGTGGGCGCCATCGTGCTGGGGCACGTTGCTGCGATCGTCCTCTCCCATCGGATCGCCCTCCGCGACGCGCCGTCGCGACCCATCCTGGCGGGCATCCCCCTCGCCCTGCTCATGATCGGATACACGGTGCTTTCGCTGTGGATCATCAGCCAGCCACTCGTGGTCGAGCCGGGACAGCCGTCCGCGATCGAAATCCTCGGACTGAGGATCTAGACCGATGAGCGTTTCCCTGGCCCTGGCCTTCGCGGCCGGACTCCTCTCCTTCGCCTCCCCATGCGTCCTCGCCCTGGTGCCGGTCTACCTCGCGTTCCTGGGCGAGACGGCCGGAATCACGCCGGCGCGCGCAACGGCCTCGCGTGCGGCCACCTTTATCGGCATGCCGATCGTGGGCCAGGCGATCCTGTTCATCACCGGCTTCACGGCCGTCTTCATCCTTCTCGGCGTCTCGGCTGGCCTTCTCGGGCAGGCGATCCTCCCAATCGCCGACCTGCGTCCGGTGGCCGGCGTGCTCGTGATCGGGCTGGGGCTGTTCACCACCGGGATCTTCGGCCCGATCCTCGACCGCTTCAGCGTCGCGCCTCCTGCGGTCGCTGCGCTCCCGCCTGGCCGTGTGGCGCGCGCGCTGGCCCTGGGCGCGCTGGTCGGAATCGGCTGGACGCCGTGCATCGGCCCCGTGCTGGGAGCGATCCTGGCGATGGGCGCCTCCTCGCGCGACGCGCCGCTCGCCGCCCTCTTGCTCCTCGCCTACTCGGCCGGGCTGGCGGTGCCGTTCCTGGGTGCCGCGCTGGCGCTGCCCCGACTCCGCCCGCTGATGACGGTGCTGCGCGCCAGACACACCGCCATGCGGATCGTGACCGGCTTGTTCATCATGGTGGTCGGCGTGCTGATCCTGACCAACGCCTTCGCCACGATGGCCGGCCTCTTCAGCTGGACGCTCGGCTAGGGGTTCTGCCGCTCAGGCGCACAAGCGGTCTTGGGGCTCTGCAAACCATATTTGCGTTGTGGCGATCGGCGTCCGTCCCAAGGAGCCGATGGCGACCGCCGTTGGTCGCCTGGCAAACGCCATTGGCAAGGTGGCGATCGAGCGGGCCAAATGGCGGGCTCATCGGTC
>JALYLE010000245.1 GCA_030774375.1 Chloroflexota bacterium
CTTACCGGCGAGCGCCCCGACCGGCCGCCTACTTGATCAGCTTGCGCTCCATCTGGCGCATCGCGATGGTCAGTCCGATGGCGAGGAACCCGAACAGGTAGGCCACGTCCCACAGCATGCTCCAGCCGAGGGCGCCGGTCGTCAGACCGCGGAGCAGGTTGACGCCGTGATAGAGCGGCGTCAATCCGAGCAGCCATTGGAACACCGCGGGGTAGATCGAGGTCGGGAAGAAGACACCCGAGAAGAGGAACATGGGCATCACCACCATGCCCATCGGAATGTCGAAGTCCTGGACCGTGCGGAGGTACGCGGTGGTCGCCAGTCCTGCGGCGCTGAAGGCGGCGCCCAGCAGCAGCGATGCAGGAATGAGCAGGATCGCGGCGGGCGAGAGGATGAGCCCCATGACCAGCATCACGACCACGAATGCTGCCGAGTAGAGCGTTCCGCGGATGAGCGACCAGGCCAGCTCGCCGACGGCGATCTCGCGGATGCCGAGCGGGGTGGCCAGGATCCCGTCGTAGGTCTTGGCAAAGTTGAGCTTGAAGAAGACGTTGAAGATCGACTCCGCGACCGCCCCGTTCAGGCTCGACATGGCGAGCAGGCCGGGAGCCACGAAGGCGGCGAAGGCGATTGCGCGCCCGTCGCTCAGCTCGACAGTCTTGATGACACTGCCCAGGCCGTAGCCGATCCCCAGCAGGTAGAAGAGCGGCTCGAAGAACCCGCTGAACAGGACGAGCCAGGTGTGCTTGTAGACGAGCAGGTTGCGCTGCACCAGCCGCCGGGCACGGAATAGGCGCGTGAGGGTGGCGGACAGGGGCGAAGGAACCAGCGCCCGTCGAACGATGGCTGTCATCGGCTAGCGCACCAGGCGTCGCTTCAGCAGCGTGTGGGCCACCACGATCGCGAAGGCGGACCAGATCACCAGATAGGCAAGGTGGATCGGCCAGTTCCGCAGGTCCGATGACTGGAGGACGACGCCGCGGATCAGCGACGCACCGTGGTACAGCGGCGTCGCGGCCGCGATCCACTGAGCCGGCGCGGGAAGCTGGGCGATCGGAAAGAAGGTCCCGGAGAAGAGGAAGAGCGGGTTGATCACGAAGCGGAACATCGCGGCGAAGCCTGAGTCGTTGCGCTGCGTGGCCGCAAAGGCAATCACCGCCGATGAGAAGGCGAGGCCCACGAGCACCGACGCGGGGATGGCGAGGACCGCCAGAGGAGACGTCGGGATCCGGAAGAGGGTGAGCACCGCGAGGAAGACGGTCGCGATGGTCATCGTCCGAAAGCCGATGTAGAGCAGCTCGCCACCCAGGATGTCGCGGACCGCCATGGGCGTGGCGAGCATGGCCTCGTAGTTCCGGCGCCACATGATCTTGCCCATGATCGGGAAGGTCGACTCGAAGACCGACGACTGCATCGTGGCCGCGGCCATGAGCCCCGGACCCAGAAAATGCACGTAATCGAAGCCATCGAACGCGGCGGCGCTCGCTGGGGTCATGAGGCGCATCAGCCCCAGCCCCATCGCCGACAGGTACAGCAGGGGCGTGACGAAGGAGCTGAAGAGCGAGCCGCGCCAGATGTGGCGGTAGACGAGCAGATCGCGTTGCAGTACGCGGACGGCGGCGGTCATTCGTCCTGCCTATTCGATGAGGGAGCGGCCGGTGAGCCGCAGGAAGACGTCTTCCAGGGTCGCCCGACGGACGAGCGCGCTGTCGATCTCGATTCCGCGCTGGTGGACGCGCTCCAGCGCCGCCTCGCCGTCATCGGTATAGAGCAGGTGGCGATCGGGGAGCTCTTCGACTCGGTCCGCGAGCTCGGTCAGCCGCCCGTTCAGGCTGGCGCGCACCGCCTCGCTGAATCGCAACTCCAGGACGTCGCGGGTGCTATAGCGGTCGATCAGCTCGCGCGGCGACCCCTCCGCGACGATTCGCGCCTTGTCCATCACGACCAGCCGGTCGCAGAGCTGTTCCGCCTCGTCCATGTAGTGGGTGGTGATGATCAGCGTCGCGCCGCGCTGCTTCAGCCGATAGAGTCGCTCCCAGAGCAGGTGCCGGGCCTGTGGGTCCAGGCCGGTGGTTGGCTCGTCGGCCATGATCAGCTCGGGCTCGTTGATGAGTGAGCGGGCGATCGTGAGCCGGCGTTTCATGCCGCCGGAGAGCGGCTCGACCTGGTCGTCGGCTCGCTCCGATAGCTGGACGAACTCGAGCAGCTCAGCCGCCCGCTGGCGGGCGACCGCGTCGGGAATGTCGAAGTAGCGCGCGTACATCTCGAGGTTCTCGCGCACCGTCAGCTCAGTGTCGAGGTTGTCGAGCTGGGGTACGACGCCCAGTCGAGCCTTTATCTCGGCGGCCTGCGTGCGCGGGTCCATGCCGATCACGGTCAGCTCGCCCGCGCTGATCGGCGAGGAGCAGGCGATCATGCGCATCGTCGAGGTCTTGCCGGCGCCGTTGGGGCCGAGGAAGCCGAACGCCTCACCGGCGAGCACGTCGAAGTCGACGGCGTTCACAGCGGTGAAGTCGCCAAAGCGCTTGGTCAGGCCGCGGGCGCGGACGAGCGCCTCGCCGGGTGCTGGGGGCATGAAGGTCAGATTCTACCGGCGCGACGGCCGGGTCGCGAACTCCGGATCGCGAATGCCTCAGGCCTCCGCCTTGGCCCTGGGGCTGGCCCGGCGACGCCCCTGTACGGCGGCTCCTCGACCCGCCTCGCGGGCCTGGGCGATGAGTTTGTCGCGGTCGAGCCCAAAGCGCTTGAAGACGACCCAGTCGAGCCGATCGGCGCCGGCGGCGCCGAGAACCGCGCCGATCCAGAAGGCGAGCCCGGCCCCGCCGCCGACGGTACTCACCGTGGTGCCGGTCACAACGCTCGCCAGCAGGCTGCCGTTGACCATTATCGGGTCGTCTGACGTCGTGCCGCCGCCGGCCTTGAGGCGCTGCGAGGCCGTGTCGACGCCGGCGCGAACCGCGTTACCGAAGGTGCTGCCCACGAGAGCGGCGAAGATCGCGAGGATGGTGTGCATCGGTCAGGCCTCCCAGGTGTCACCAGGTTGAAGCTCGACAACCCGCGCGTCGCTGAGCGACGCGAGCTCGGAGGGCGTGCCGGCAAGGATCGGAAAGGTCCCGTAATGGACCGGGATGACGGTCTGGGCGCCGATCAGGCGCATGGCCCGCGCCGCGTCGGCGGGCCCCATCGTGTAGTGGCCGCCGATTGGCAGCACGGCGATCGTTGGAGCCCATCGCTCACGAACGAGCGCCATGTCGCCGAAGAGGTCGGTGTCGCCGCTGTGGTAGACGCGGGTCCCGTCCTCGAACTCGAGCACCCAGCCCCAGCAGCCGACCTCGCGGCCAGTGGGGCCACCGCCGGTAAGTGTCACGGCCCCGCTGTGCTCCGCATGGACCATGCTCAGCTTGATGCCAGACGTCTCGAACGTGCCACCCCTGTTCATGCCGACCGCCTCGACGCCCCGCTCCCCGAGGTACAGGCTCATGTCGTGGCTGCATACCACCGTGCCGCCGATCGTCGCCAGCTCCACGACGTCCATGGCGTCGTCGCCAACATGGTCGTAGTGGCCGTGGGTCGGTGCTATCACGTCGACCTGCTCCGCGGTCCGGTAGGCGTCCGCGTAGTTTGGCGCGCCGGTCCAGCGATCGACCCAGACCCACTTTTCGGCTGGGGAGCGATACAGGACACCAGCATGGCCGAGACGAGTGATGCGCAGCTTCGCCATGGGCCGCCTCCTCTTTCGTTCGGTCTCCAATCCTAGACCGATAGCGCCCGGTGCGGCGCTCGGTGTCAGCCCGGGATGAGCAAGCGCCTTGCCGCGCCGATGCGCCGCATCCACGGCAGCTCGCGTTCCAGCGTCGTCTCTGGACCGTGGCCCGGCAACACGCGAAGGTTCGGAGGCAACGTCTCCGCCAGGCGCACCAGGCTGGCGATCATGGAGCCATCGTCTCCACCGGGGAGGTCCGTTCGACCATAGCTGCCAGCGAAGAGCACGTCCCCCGACAGGAGCAGCGCGTGCCGCTCTTCGTACAGGCAGACGGACCCCTCCGAATGCCCGGGCGTGTGCAGGATGTCAAAGACCAGGTCACCGACGGTCAGCTGCTCCCCGTCACGCAGCTCGCGATTCGCATGGCTGGGCTCGATGCTGAAGCCGTATGCGTTGCGCCCATCGAGCCGATACGCGTCGTCCGGATGGATGGCGATGTCGGCGCCGGTCGACCGCTGCAGCGAGGCGTTGTCGTAGATGTGGTCCACGTGCCCGTGGCTGTTGGCGATGACGTGCAGCTGGACGCCGCTGGCCGCCATGCGTTCGACCAGTGGCGCGCTTGCTCCCATCCCCGGATCGACGACGAGGGCCTCCGCGGAGTGGCCGTCCCATACGAGGTATGCGTTCGTCTGCCAGGGGCCGAACGTACCGACCTCGATCCGCGGCGCCGCGGGCGGCGGATCGGCGGCAGGGCGGCTCGATCGCTCGACGAGCGGGTCGTCGCCAGCGGGCACCCTACTGCTCGCGCACGCCAGCCGGGCCGATGACGCCGGGTCGGCCGGCGCTGACTCGCAGGCCGAACTGGCCGGCGAGCTCTTCGGTGAGCGCCTCCTCGACGGACTGCATCTCGACCGGTCGGCCCAGCTCGTTCTGCAGGCTGGTGACCTCCTTGTCGGGGATGCCGCACGGGATCATCTCCGAGAACCAGCGCAGGTCGGTGTTCACATTCAGAGCCAGGCCGTGGGTCGTGACCCCTCGCCGGACTCGAACCCCGATGGCGGCAAGCTTGCGCTCTCCCGACACCCAAACGCCGGTGAGGCCGTCGACGCGGCCGGCGTCCACCCCGAAGCGGGCGACGGTGGCGACGATCGCCGCCTCGAGCGCCCGGACGTAGCGCCGAAGGTCGAGCGGGTCGCGCAGCTCAACGATCGGATATGCGACCAACTGTCCGGGACCGTGGTAGGTCACGTCCCCACCGCGATCGATGCGGATGAACTCGGCACCCAGGCGGCGCAGCCGCTCCGGCGTGGCGAGCAGGTTGGCGGGGTCGCCGCCCCGTCCCAGGGTGTAGACCGGGAAGTGCTCCAGGAGCAGCAGCTGATCGCCGATCCGGCGCTCGCGGCGCTGGTTGGCAAGCTCGTCCTGGAGCTCCCATGTGGGCTCGTAGGCGACCGTCCCAAGCCGCTCGACCGTCAGCAGGCCGCCGTGCGCGGCGAGGAGCGGGCGTACGTCGCTCGCCGCTTCGAACGGCTCATCGTCACGCGGACGGCGCGGGCGTGGCGGCTCGACGGGAGCGAGCGGCGGCGTGGAGATGTCGCGCATCGGTTGGGAGGCGCCTGCCTCAGCAGCCAGGTCCCGCGTCGGATCAGCCGCCATCGGACTAGACAGCGGCCGCCACTCGACCGGGAACCTGCTCCGCGGCGTGGTAGCTCGAGCGGACCAGGGGTCCTGACTGGACGTGTCGGAAGCCCATCTCCATGCCGATCCGGCGGAGCGTGAGGAACTCGGCCGGGGTGTAGTACTTGTTCAGCGGCAGGTGCTGGCGGCTGGGGCGCAGGTATTGGCCAATAGTGAGCACCTCGATGCCCGCCTCGCGAAGGAGGCGCATTGCCTCGATGACCTCGTCCCAGCTCTCGCCGAGTCCGAGCATCATCCCGGTCTTGGTGACCATGGCGTCGAAACCAATTTCGTCGGCGATTCGCCGGCCGATGGTGAGGACATCGACGCTGCGATCCCATCGTGCGCGACGACGAACCTCGCGCTGGAGGCGCGGGACCGTCTCGACGTTGTGGTTCAGGATTTCAGGCTGCGCCTCGACGACGGTTCGAATGTCCGCCTCGCGGCCATTCAGGTCGCTGATCAGCACCTCGATGCTGGTGCCCGGATTCGCCAGTCGAACCTCTCGGATTGTGTCGGCCACCAGGCCGGCGCCGCCATCGGGCAGGTCGTCGCGCGCGACCATCGTGATCACCACGTGCTTCAGGGCCATCTGACGGGTTGCCTCGGCGACGCGCCGCGGCTCGTCAAGGTCTGCGGGCTGCGGGCGACCCGTGTCGATGGCGCAGAAGCCGCAGTTCCGCGTGCAGACCGAGCCGCCGATCATGAAGGTTGCGGTCCCCAGGCTCCAGCACTCCCCCAGGTTCGGACATCGGGCCTCTTCGCAGACGGTGTGGAGGGCCTCGCTGCGCATCACCCGCTTCACGTCGGTGTAGGTCTGCCCGGCGCCGACCCGCACCTTCAGCCATTCCGGCCGGCGTCCACCGGGGCCCGCGTTCTCGGGGATCGGGTCGCCGAAGGCGGAAAGGCCACCGTCGGTGGCCGGGCCTCCGGGATACATCACCTCCGACGGCGACGTATGTCCACCGTGAGCGCGTGGATGGTCGTTGATGACGGTCAGCTCACCGAGTGACGAGAAGTCGACCGATGGCGCGGGGTCAGGCGGCATGCGTCAAGTCTAACGAAGGGGGTCATCCACCGCGGGGATCGTCCGGGTCGACTCCATCGGCCGGTCACAATACGCCGCGTGACAGCCGACGCGGAGATGCGCGCCAAGGCGATCGAGGCGCAGCTGCGCGCCATCGGTACACCAGAGCGCGCTGCAAATGAGAAGGCCTACCTCAAGAGCGATCTTGAGTTCGCCGGCACGACGGTCTGGCAGATCCGCAGCGTCGTCAAGGAGATCGCGGCTCAGGGACCACCGCTCGACCGTGAGGCGCTGCAGACCCTCGTCGAAGAGCTGTGGACCAAGCCGATGCACGAGCGGAGGATGGCGGCGGTGATGCTGCTCGAGCTTCACCCACGGCTGCTCGGCGTGGAGGACCTCGGACTCGTGGAGCGCCTCGTGCGCGAATCGAAGACGTGGGCGCTCGTCGACGGCCTGGCCACCGACGTCGTGGGCAGGATCGCATTGAAGCATCCGGTTGAGATCACACCGATCCTCGACCGATGGGCAACCGATCCCGACTTCTGGGTGCGTCGCACGTCACTCCTCGCTGAGCTTCAACCGCTTCGTGCTGGAGCGCCCTTCGATCGATTCGCGGCTCACGCCGACGCAATGCTTGACGAGCGCGAGTTCTTCATCCGCAAGGCCATTGGCTGGGTGCTGCGCGAGACCGAGAAGCGCAGGCCCCACGAGGTGATCGGCTGGCTGGCGCAACGGACGCATCGGGCGAGCGGCGTGACTATGCGTGAGGCAGTCCGTTACCTGCCCGAGGCCGATGCGACGCGATTGATGGCCGCCTATCGCGAAAAGCGGCCCGCGGCCGAAGATCCGCCGGCCGACTAGCCGATCGGCGTGTTTGTGTCCCAGTCCTCGAGTCGCTTGCGTACGTCCGCCAGGAAGTAGCCAACCTGGGCGCCATCGAGCACCCGATGGTCGAAGCTGCAGGTCATGTTCATGATCGGGCGCACGACGATCGCCTGCTCGCCGTCGAACTCGCGCACCACCGGCCGGTTGACGATCGCCTCCATTGACAGGATCGCGACCTCGGGAGAGTTGATGATCGGCATGCTGGTGACCGACCCAAACCAGCCGGTGTTGTTGACCGTGAAGGTGCCGCCCTGGATCTCGTCGAGCCGCAGCTTGCTGATGCGGGCACGCGCCGCCAGGTCCTGAACCTTGTGGTTCACGCCACTGATGCTGAGCTGGTCCGCGTTGTGGATAACTGGCACGAGGAGGCCGTTCTCCACGGCGACCGCGATCCCGATGTTCATCTCCTGCTTGAGGATGACCCGATCTTCCGCGAACTGGCTGTTCAGTGTGGGGTGCTGGCGGAGGGTCTCCGTGACTGCCTTGATGACGACCGCGACGTAGCTGATGCCGATCCCTTCGCGCGCCTTGTACGCGGCCTGGTTGGCCTCTCGCCAGCGGACCGCATTCCGCATGTCCACCTCGACCACGGTGTAGGCGTGCGGGACCGTCTGCTTGACGCGTGTCATCTTGGCCGCGATGCCCTTGCGCATCTGCGTGAGCGGCATCTCGACGTCCCCACCGGTCGGGGCCGGGATCGGTGAGGGTGCGAAGGCTGGCGGCGCCGCCGCGGGAGCCGGTGCGGCTGCGGTCGGAGCCGGTGCGACTGCGGTCGGAGCCGGTGTGGCTGGAGCCTGCGGCGCGGCCCTTTGCGCGACCTGCGCCCCGGGTGCGGCG
>JALYLE010000246.1 GCA_030774375.1 Chloroflexota bacterium
GTACCGCCCCATCCGAGAGGCGGAACGTCGACCCATGCCACGGACAGACGATGCTGTCTCCCTTCAGCTCTCCCTCGGCGAGCGGTCCGCCTGCATGCGAACACGTCGCCTTCAGGGCGTAGACGAGGTCGCCGCGTCGCACGACGACCAGACCAGTAGGCCCCAGCGAGGCCTTGGTGGGCGTTGCCTCCGGCAGATCCGCAATAGCCATCACCGGCGTGAACTCCTTCGCGCGGCGTCCGCGGGAAAAGGCGTTGTGATTGACCATGTAGCCGTACTTGAAGACCAGGTGCCCTCCGATGAAGGCGCCGCTCGCCAGCAGCACGAAGCCGATGAGCGACAGCCAGCGACCAGCGGCCACTCCCCCGCTCCATCGGACGAAGAAGGCAACCGTGTAGAAGAGGGTTGCCACGATGTTGACCAGCCCGTGCAGGGTCGCGACATTGCGCTCGTCACCGGTTGCGGTGTCCTTGTAATCGGTCAGGCCGGCGAGGATCGTGCCCCACGCCGAAAGCGCGGAGAAGCCAAGCACGATCACCGACGCGGTCTCCAGGTTTTGGACGCCAAAGATGACGCCCACCGCGTCGAGTACCAGCAACGCGGTGACGGAGCCCACGGTGGCATCGGTCAGGACGCCGTGGAGCGTATGGCCCAGATACGAGCCGTTCAGCAGGTCCTGCAGCAGCTTGCCCGGCGCGCCGAGCCCCCGGTAGACGGCGTTGATGAGGCTCGCCAACCAGTTGCCAAAGCCCATGAACGGGCGCGACCAGCGTTCGAGTCGTTCCATCACCTACCTCCTACGAGCGAAGTATCAGGCGACGGTGCAAGGCTGGGCGGCAGGGTCAGCCGGCGAGCTCGCGAGCGAAGGCGCGGAAGACCTCGACATGACGATCGACATCGGCTTCGGTGTGCTGGACCGATAGCGTCCACTGGTCGTCCGGCCCGGGTGGCAGCAGGATGCCTCGGTTGGCGAGGTAGAAGAAGAAGGCGCTCCACAGCTCCGTATCGAGGCCGATGAAGTCACGGTAGTTCGTCACCCGCTCGGGCGTGAACATCACGCAACCTTTGGGACCCACGTTTACCGCGTAGCCCGGCAGCCCGAATTCGTCGATCACCCCCTGACAGCCCGCGGTGAGCGTGTCCGCGAGCCGATGGAGGAGCGGATATGCCTCGCGGGTCAGGATCTGGGTCAGTGTCACGACGCCCGCGGTCATCGAGAGCGGGTTGCCATTGAAGGTGCCGAGGTGTGCGACGCGCGTCGCGCCGCCCGGGATCGTCGAAAGATCGATTCCCGATCCCGGCGCCGTCGCCTTGTGCCGCTCCGGGACCTGCTCGATGGAGCGCATCACCTCCTCGCGCCCGCAGAACGCACCGATCGGCACACCGCCGCCAATGCTCTTGGCCAGGCACGCAAGGTCTGGCTGGACGCCGAAGTACTCGGTCGCGCCACCGTAAGCCAGCACGACGCCGGTCTTCACCTCGTCGAAGATGAGCACTACGCCGTGCGCCGTGGCCAGTTCGCGGACCCTCTCCAGGAAACCCGGCCGCGGTGGCACGACGCCGATGTTGAATTGCACCGGCTCGACGATGATCGCGGCGATCTCGCCGTCGTGCCGATCGAGGATCTGCGACAGGATCTCCGGCCCGTTGAACGGCGCCACGACAGTCTCATCGATCCGGCTCGCGGGCACGCCGGCGCTGGCCGGCACCGTTGATGGTGCGTCGGCCGGTCCCATCGCCTCGCGCGGCGGCTGGATGCTGACCAGGACGTCGTCGTGATGGCCGTGGTAGCCGCCCTCGAACTTGAGGATCTTCTCGCGGCCGGTGAAGCCGCGTGCGACGCGGATGGCGTCCATGGTCGCCTCGGTGCCGGAGTTGCTGAATCGTACGAGGTCAGCTCCGAAGCGGCGCTTCAGCTCCTCGGCGAGTACGATGCTGTCCTCGACCGGGAAGGTGTAGCACGTGCCATTTGCCACCCGCCGCTGGAGCGCCTCGGCCAGCAGCGGGTGGGAATGGCCAGCGGCGAGGACTCCGAAGGCCATGTCGAAGTCGATGTACTCGTTGCCGTCCGCGTCCCGGATCCGCGAGCCGCGAGCATCGGTCATGAAGAGGGGGTACGGGTCATAGGCCTGGAACGAGCTCGCGACCCCGAGGGGCATCGCCTCGCGGGCACGCGCGTGCAGCGCGGCGCTCTTGGGAGTGCGGTCCCGATAGCTCGCCTCCTCCCGCTCGGCGATCCGACGCAGGCGCTCACGGCTCAGGGTGCGCTGGGTTGTGGTCACGGATCCCTCCTACCTGGTCCCCCAGCGATAGCTCTCCTTGACGAAACGCAGCTCGACCATCGTCTCGGTGGAGCGGATCCCATCGATCCGCGCGATCTTCTCGGTCAGGACCTTCAGGAGGTGGTCATTGTCGGCGCAGACCACCTCGCAGATGAGGTCGAACCGACCCGCGGTGATGACGACGTAGGTCACCTCGTCCAGCTCGGCAAGGCGGTCCGCGATCTCTTCCACGCGTCCGGCATCCACGTGCAGACCGATGAAGGCCGGCTGCTGAAAGCCCATCGCCAGCGGATCGGTCACGCCGACCACCTGGACCACCCCTCGCGCAATCAGCCGCTCCGCCCGTTGGCGAACGGTCGCCTCTGGAACCCGCAGCTCGCGTCCGATCTGGGCATACGGCCGGCGCCCGTCGACCTGCAGGGCCTTGATGATCGACTTGTCCAGGTCGTCCAGGGCCGGGCGCCGCGGCGTCGCCGATGTGGGGATTGGGCGGATGGACATGCGGGAAGCGTAGTCGAGGGGGTCTCCGCGGTCAATTTCCGTGGCGATTCGGGGGCGTACGCACGGATTCCGCAACCAGGTGGGGATGGGCCGGCCTGTCCGCCGGTCTGGCTCGTGTGCGAGCCGCCATACGCGGACTGCTACCGACGGCCGCCGACGCTCCAGAGCGCGTTAGCCCTCAGTTCTCTGGGGCTTACGCAGCATTTTCAGGAAATCCGCCTCATAAGCGTCAGTGGGCGAGAAATGCGCGAGATTTCCGCTCCGCGACATCGGACTTCGGACATCGGATGGCGGACGGCGGAGGTGCCACGCTATGTCAGGGCTTTTCGTGCGGCAGTGCGGCTGTGCTGCACAAATGCTCCTGACAATCGCACAGGTCGGCGCCCGCCATCCCAGCGGTCACGCCGAGAAGCGCCGCGTACGACTAACCGGCCGGCGGAGAGCTCCACGCTCCGGTCGCGTCGGCGAGGAGCTCGGCGACGTCACGCACCTCGACGTCGGTACGTCCCAGATCAGTGGTGCCGTCCCGCAGCATGACCAGGCAGTAGGGACAGGCGGTCGCGATTGCATCGGCCCCCGTTTCCAGGGCCTGTTCGGTGCGCCGATGATTGATGCGCTGCCCCTCGCGCTCCTCCATCCACATTCGAGCGCCGCCCGCACCGCAGCACATGCCCTTGCGGTGGTGGAGCTCCATCTCGACAAGGTTCTGGCCGGGGACCGAATCCACCACCCGGCGGCCGGGGTCGTAGACATCGTTGTAACGGCCGAGGTAGCACGCGTCGTGATACGCGACCATCGCGCTGTGACCGCGCGTGGGCTTGAGCCGACCATCGGTCAGGAGTCGGTCCAGGAGCTGCGTGTGATGGATCACATCGACTCCATCCAGGCCGAACTGCGGATACTCGTTGCGAATCGTGTTGAAGCAGTGCGGGCAGCTGGCCACGATCGTCCTCACGCCGTGCGAGTCGCGGGCGTCGGTGAGCGTCGCAACGTTCTCCTCGGCGAGCATCTGAAATAGGTATTCGTTGCCGGCGCGGCGTGCCGGATCGCCGCTGCACGTCTCACGCGACCCAAGCACAGCGAACGGCACGTTCGCCTGGGCGAGCAGTCCGGCCATGGCGCGCACGACGCGCCGGTTGCGCTCGTCGAACGCTCCGGCGCAGCCGACCCAGTAGAGGACGCCGTCGGTCAGGTTGGGGCCGCCGCCATCGGTCTGACCAAGGACGGCAACGGAGAGCCCCTTCGTCCAATCGAGCCGCGCGCTCTTGGGCTGTCCCCATGGATTACCGGCCGATTCCATGTTGCGGAACGCGGCGCCGAGCTCCTTGGGGAAGCGACTCTGATCCAGGACGAGGTTCCGGCGGATCTCCACGATCGAATCGACGTGCTCGATCAGCACCGGGCAGCCCTCCACACACCACCCACACGTGGTGCACTGCCAGACCGCCTCCTCGGGGATGGCGTTGTCCACGAGGGGCAGGCTGAGTGCCTCGCTCGCTCGCTCGCGTGCGAGGTTCAGGGAGGCGTCGGAGGCCTCAATCCCACCTGCGGCACCGCCGCGCGACGCGCGCTGGGCCGATGCGGCGGCGCTGAGCGCGGTTTCGGCAGCCACGATCTGGTCGCGCAGCCCCTCCATGAAATGCTTGGGTGAGAGCGTCTTGCCCGTCATCGAGGCCGGGCAGAACTCCATGCAGCGTCCGCACTCGGTGCAGGAGAGCGGATCGAGGAGGTGGCGCCAGGTCAGGTCCATGAGGCTCCCCGCCCCAAAGACCACCTCCTGGCCAGGTGCCGGCTCCACCTCGAGGTCCATCTTCCGCAGCGCACCGCGCGGCTCGAGGTTGCGGAAATAGACGTTCGGCTCGCTGGTGATGATGTGAAGGTGTTTGCTATACGGCAGGTAGGTGCCGAATGCGAGCACCAGAACGACGTGGGCCCACGCGAAGGCACCGAAGCCGATGGCGGCGACATCTCGACCCGCGGGCTGGAGCAGGAGGGAGAGCGGCCCGGCCAGCAGCGCGAAGGGGCGCGACGGGTCATTGGGCATTGCCACGTAGCGGAATGCGTCGCCAAACGCCTCCGTCAGGACGACGGCACCGATGAGCGCCAGGATGACGAACGCGTCACGAGAGAGGGCGAGGCGAACGGGCCGGACGACGATGCGCCGCACCACGGCGTACGCCAGCGCGACCAGGATCAGGACGATAAGGAGGTTGGCGAGGGCGACGATCGCGGTCCACAGGATCCCGCCGAGCGGCCAGCCGACGATCGTTTCGAGCAGGCCGTTGGTCAGGTAGT
>JALYLE010000247.1 GCA_030774375.1 Chloroflexota bacterium
GTACTAACGTCCTGGCCCGCCCTCTGGCAGGGGCTGGGTGCCAGCGGTCAACGCGAATGGTGCACGCGCGATCTCGCGGGCCTGCTATTCCGGCGGCGCCCTCGCCTGTCTGGTGGACCGACGGGCCGACTTGCGTGCCGGGGGGCGCTCTAACCGCGGACGTACTGCGCCTGGGTATCCGCCTCAAGCTTCGCGAAGCTGAGGGTCTGATCACGCCCGCAGCGCGGGCACGCCGCACTCGTCAGGATCGCCCGCGGCCATCCGGAAGCATCCACCGCCAGGCGTCCCACCACGCCATCGCAGCTCACGACGCCGCACATTAGGCGGTTCTTCTCGCGACGGACGGCTACCTGCGGTGTGATCATGGAGATGAAGGCAGGATAGAACCGCGACCTTGCGCGGCACCTTGCAATGGGAAATTGATGGCCCATGCGCACCGCTCTCGCCAGCGCCGAGGCTGCGGTCTGTGCGACGGTGCTAGGTCGCACCAGGATCCAGCGTTCCAGCGCCGTATCCCGTTGATTGGCAGCACATTTCCTGGCGCGCCCTCTTCTCGCAATCGCCACCCAGCGGTACTGTCGCGGTCCCATGGCTCCCACCAGACGGCGCGTCCGCCAGCTCCTCCTCGAGTGCTCAGCGTTCTCGGTCCAGTGCCGGCTAATCCGCATGAACCGGCGCTGGTTGGCGTCAGCAGACACGCCTGACGGACCGAGCCTGGGGTGCGGCCTGACCGCGTTCGAGGCGTTGTGGAGAGCGCTGGCCCCGTTCGATGGTGTTGATGCGGTCATTGACGAGCTGCTGGCCAGCCTTC
This sequence comes from Chloroflexota bacterium, assembly GCA_030774375.1. Next base: position 812 of record JALYLE010000247.1, read on the forward strand.
CCGAGGAACTTGCCGGCGGGTTGACCTAGGCGACCGTCGACACCACGGCCGGAACCCCGCCCTACGCTTCTCCACGGGGACCTGGTCGGCGAAGCCGGACATGGCATGGCCCTTGCGTAGGTAGTGCTCGTCAACCCACTAAACGAGGCCTACCGATGGCAGCCAAGGACCAGACCATGCAGCTCGCTGACGACATTCCGACCGAGGCATATCTCGCCGCGACCGGCGTCTCGATTCTGCTCTCATTGCTGCTCTACCTGACGGGCAAGAAGCAGGCAGCACAGTTCGTTGGCCTGTGGGCGCCCACCATCATCAATCTGGGCCTATTCACCAAGCTTCTGCCCCGCTGAGCGCGGCGCCCAAGGGTGCAGCTCAGGCTTTCTCTCACGGGCCGGCGTCCAGCGCGGGCGCCGGCACGACAACACGGGAGGAGCGAGATGTTTGATCAGATCACCCGCGCCGTAACGATGTGGACCGGCAGTCCGGCGGCGGTCGTTGGTTCCGTGCTGATCGTGGTCGTCTGGGCGCTGACGGGACCGGTCTTTGGGTTCAGCGATACCTGGCAGCTGGTGATCAACACCGGAACCACGATCCTGACGTTCAACATGGTGTTCGTCATTCAAGCCGCGCAGAACCGGGACGGAGCCGCGGTTCAGACCAAACTGGACGAGATCCTCCGGTCTCTCGAGGCCGCGGACAACCGCATGATTGCCCTGGAGGAAGAGAGCGGCGACAGAATTGCAAAGGCGCAGCAGAAAGTTCGACAGGTGAAGGAGGAGTCCTGACGGCCGCCGAGCTGCGCCACTTCCCGGCGATGTGACAATCAACCCGCAGAGTCCGCCCACCCGATCCAGGAGGCGTCCGATGGCCCGCATGCAGCGTAAGCTGCTCAGCGTCCCTGACGAAGTGCGGCCGTTCACGCACGGTCGAGCTGAGATCTGGGAGCTCGGTGACGCTGTGATCGGCAAGCAATTCTTCGAGCCGGGCTGGCGTTGGTCCAATGATGTGAAGCCCGTGGCGCTGACCGACACCTGCGAATACCACCACCTCGGAATCGTCATGTCCGGCAGGCTGCGCTTCGAAACGCCGGACGGGCTCGAGATGGAGGTTGGGCCGGGGATGATCTTCGAGGTCCAGCCAGGTCACGATGCCTGGGTGCTGGGCGACGAGCCCTGCGTTATTTACGACTTCGCCGGCATGCGCACCTTCGGGCGCCCATTGGTCGGTAGCGGGCAACGCGTGCTGGCCACAATCCTGTGCACCGATATCGTCGACTCGACCGCCACAGCCGTCCGCCTCGGTGACGCGGCTTGGCGCGATCTGATCGCCGAGCAAACCTCCGCGACTCGTCGGGAGCTCGACCGATATCGCGGCCACGAGGCGACGACCACCGGTGACGGGATCTTGGCCCTCTTCGATGGTGCCGAGCGTGCGATCCACTGCGCGGCTGCGATCCAGCGCGCCTCGAGCGTGCTCGGGGTCCCGCTGCGTATCGGTGTCCACACTGGAGAGATCGAGCGGCTGACGGACAACATCCGGGGCGTGGCCGTCCACGCTGTCACCCGGATCACAGCCATCGCGGAGAGGGGAGAGGTGCTCGTATCGGGAACCACGTACGCGCTGGTGGCCGAAACCAGCCTGCGCTTCGTCGGCCGTGGCGCGCACGATCTGAAGGGAATTCCGCGTCCGGTCGAGGTCTGGCAGTTGGCTTCCGAGTAGGCATGTCGCGCATGACGCATCATGACGATCCCGCGGGGAACCTGCGAAAGGCCCTCCGTGTCGAGCCTGGCTCGAAGGTCCGCCTCCACGAGCTGGATCCGGAGGCGACGCACGGGCACGACAAGGGTAGTGCCGAGAGCGAACTGAAGGCGGGCCTGCGCCGCCTTGGTGACCTCCAGGATCGACTTTGGGCGGAGCAGAAGCACGCGATTCTCGTGGTCCTGCAGGGCATCGATGCGGCCGGCAAGGACGGCACCATCCGGCACGTCATGTCGGCCTTCAACCCACAGGGCTGCCCGGTGACGCCGTTCAAGGCTCCCACGACCGTCGAGGCAACGCACGACTACTTGTGGCGCGTCCACCAAAGGACGCCAGGCAGGGGAGAGATCGCGATTTTCAATCGGTCGCACTACGAGGATGTCCTCGTGGTGCGCGTTCATGAGC
>JALYLE010000248.1 GCA_030774375.1 Chloroflexota bacterium
CCACCCTCGATGTCGACCACGAGCTCACCGTCGGTGGTTCGCGACGGAGCCGGCGTCTGGCTTGACGCCGATTCCAGGGCACCCGTGATTCCGCCGTCTGGCGGCGTGGCTGGCGCCGACGCGGAGATGAAGAGCCAGGCTGCTGCCCCAACCAGGAAGGCGGCGGCGACACCACCGGCAAGCAAGATGCGGTCACTGAGGGTCACGGCAGGCCTCACCGAACGGAGGCGAGCGGTGGGAGAAACTGCGTCCGAGGCCTGGCATCTGGGCACTCGACGCCCGGCCTCGGAAGCAGGAGCACAGCCTACCCCGTGCCCCTTACTGGCGGCTTACCCGCTGCTTCTCCGTTTCGGGCTGGCGCGCTCGCGGCGCCCAGCTGGCGCGCGCCTGCGGCGCGCAGGCCGCCGCGTCAATCAGGGGGCGTCACCACGTTGACCAGCTTTCGGGGGATCTGGATCACCCGCAGCGGGGGACGACCGCGCAGGTGCGCCTGCACGCGCTCGCTCGCCAGCGCCATCCGCTCGATCTCCTCGGCAGGCGTGTCCGGGGAGATCACCAGGCGATCGCGCAGCTTGCCGTCGACCTGGATGGGCAGTTCGATCGTTTCGAGCTGGGCCGCGGCCGCGTCGTACGCCGGCCACGGCTGCTGGTGGATGGAGTACGGCTTGCCGCGCCGTTCCCAGAGCTCCTCGGCGAGGTGCGGGGCTGCCGGCGCCAGCAGGAGGAGGAGTGTGTCGACGGCGTCGTCGTACGCCGCTGATCCCGCCATCCCGGCGTCGCGGGCGTGGGCGAGCGCATTGGCCAGCTCCATGAGCTTGGCGATCGCCGTGTTGAAATGGAAGGCGTTGTAGTCCTCGCCGACACTCCGGATCGTGGCGTGCGTCGCCCGGCGCAGCGCGCGGTCCAGGCCCGCTACCTGATCGTCCCCCGCGGTCGCCTCTTGCCGCGAGTCGAGGGTGCCGCTGGGCTGCGACAGCGACCAGACCCGCGCCAGGAAGCGGTAGACCCCGTCGATACCGGTTGGATTCCATGGCCCGCCCTGGTCCCATGGGCCGATGAACATCAGGAAGAGGCGCACGGCATCCGACCCGTAGCGCCCCGTCAGCTCGTCGGGTGTTGCCACGTTGCCGCGAGACTTGCTCATGCGCTGGTGATCGGCGCCCAGGATCTGACCCTGGTTGCGGAGCGCCAGGAACGGCTCGTCAAACTCGAGCTGGCCGAGATCACTCAGCGCCTTCACGAAGAAGCGCGCGTACATCAGGTGCAGGACCGCGTGCTCTGCGCCACCGGTATACAGGTCGACCGGGAGCCACCGCTGCACCTTCTCCGGATCCCAGGCCCGCTCGCTCTCGTGCGGCGAGCAGTAGCGCAGGAAATACCAGCTCGAGTCCACGAAGGTATCCATGGTGTCCGTCTCGCGCCGCGCCGGGCGCCCACAGACCGGGCAGGTGGCGGCCAGGAACTCCGGATGAGACTGCAGCGGGCTGACCCCGGTCGGCGCGAAATCGACTTCGGCGGGAAGCAGGACCGGCAGCTGGTCCTCCGGCACGGGCTGGGCACCGTGCTCGTCGCAATAGACGATGGGAATCGGTGCTCCCCAGTAGCGCTGGCGGCTCACCAGCCAGTCGCGCAATCGGTAGCTGATCGCTGGCGCGCCAAGCCCGATGTCGGCGAGGTGCTGCGTAATCGCTCCGATGGCTTCCGCGGCTGCCATCCCGCTGAACTCACCGGAATCCACCAGCACCTCGTCGCTGGTGTGCGCCACAAATGCCTCGCCCTCCGGCGGCGCCCCGCCGGGCGGCAGCACAACGTAGCGGATCGGCAGCTGGTAGCGCACCGCGAACGCGTAGTCGCGTTCATCGTGGGCCGGCACCGCCATGATCGCCCCGGTCCCGTAGCCGGGCAGCACGTAATCGGCGATCCATATCGGGATGCGCTCGTTGGTCATGGGATTGACGGCGTTTGCGCCGATGAAGACGCCATCCTTCTCCCGGTCGGCGGAGAGACGCTCGATCTCGGTCTCGCGCCTGGCTGCCGCCACGTATGCCTCGACATCGGCCTTCTTGTCCGGGACCGTCAGGACCGGCACCAGCGGATGTTCCGGCGCCAGCACCATGAAGGTCGCCCCGTGGATCGTGTCCGGGCGGGTGGTGAAGACCCGGATCGGCTCGATTCCTGCCGCCTCGACGGGAAAGTCGATCTCGGCCCCCTCCGACCGCCCGATCCAGTTCGTGTGCATCAGCCGGATCGGCTCTGGCCAGTCGATCCCGCTGAAGTCGAGCAGCCTATCGGCGTAGGTGGTGATTCGGAAGAACCACTGCTCCAGGTCGCGCTTGACCACGGGCGTGCCG
>JALYLE010000249.1 GCA_030774375.1 Chloroflexota bacterium
GCGCTCGACCTGGCGTTCGTGATCTCGGTCCCGAGGTACCGCCGATAGCGATCGATCCGGTACTCGATGCCCGGGAGCAGGCATTGCACCAGGTCGTGGCCATGCGGCTGCGGGCCGGGTGTGCCCGCGGGGGCCGTGTCGGCGGTCTGGGTCATTCCGACGCCAGTCTCTGGCCCGCGCGCGCCCGTCAGCTGATCATGCGGACGGAGTCGTTCCGGCCGGCTGATTCTGGCTTGCGCGTGCCTGTCGCCATCTTGGGGCGCAACGCCCTGTCCAGGCTGTGCCCCGGTGCGTCCCCGGCGGCGCCGTGGCTCTCCAGGTTGCTCGCCGTGCGGCGCGGACTCTTGGTCCGCGGCTCGACCGCAGCCGCACGCCGCTCAGCGGTCGACTCCTCGAGCCGCGCGACCCTTTGCAGCAGGTCGGCGTTCGTGCTCGCGGCATCCGCCAGCGCCCTCTCGAGACGCCCGATCTTCGCGTTCGCCTCGGAGAACCCCTTGTGATTCGCCTTCTGCAGCTGCCGCAACCTGGTGATCTCCTTGGACATCGCGCGCATCGACGCATCGACGCGATAGGTGGCGTAGAGCATGACCAACGCGACCATCGACAGCACAGCGGAACCCCAGATCAGCCACGAGACCGGGGCCAGCGCCGGTGCAAACCCAACCAGCGTCCAGATCGCCAGCAGCGCGACCACCGGAATGGTCCATCTCCTGCCCCGCCAGAGGTTCGCGGCGGTACGACGGGTCAACCGAAGCATGCGATAGAGGGTTGGCGCTCTTGGTTTGAGCCAATGCGCAAACGCCGAGTAGAACGGGTGTGGCCCGGGTGGCAACGCCTCGCCTGGCTCACCTCCAGGACGACCGTTCGCCGGCTGGACGACGTCGGGATGCTCCCGCTTGCGCCTCTCCATCGAGCGAGTCGAGCGAGCCTGCGCTGGAGGCGCTGCCGAGCGTGCTGCGCCGCGCTCGATGCGCCGGTCGAAAGCCTGCCGAACCATCGGCCAACCCGGGTCAACGCGGAACGCAAGCAGATTGCCCCAGGCGGCTGGATCAATGTCGGGCTCGTCGAGCAACGGCACGACTCTGCGCCAGTCATGGCGCGCGCCGTAGCGGATGACGGGGTGCCATTCGCTGACGTAGACGACATACCCCTGATCCGCCAGGTAGGCGCCGATGTCACGCCACGAGTGACCGAGGGGGAGCGTCTTGGCATCCTCGAACTCGCACTCGACCACGTCCGGCCGAAGACGACTCCAGGGCACACCCCTGAGCACGGCGAGGTCGAGACCCTCGACGTCGATCTTGAGGAAGTCGACCCTCGAGAGATCGAGCTCCTGCACGACCTCGGTGATGGTCGTCACGTCGACAGGCCCGGCCGCGTGGTGTGTCGGGTGGAACGGCTTGAGCGCCGCGATGCCCGAGCTCTCGGGAGATTCGTACAGCGGCACGCCGGTCGCCACTGCGTCAGCCACGGCGCGGGGGTCGATGTGGATGTTCTCCCGAGCGGCGAAGCGGGCGGCAAGTGCCTGGCGGCTGGCCGGGTGCGGCTCGAAGCAGTGGGCCATCCAGCCGAGACGATCGAAATGGACCGCCGACGAGCCCGTGTGCGCTCCAACGTCGAGCATCACGTGGCCAGGTCCCTTGCGCTCCTCCAGGAGGCTCGCGATGACGGCCGTCTCATCGACGTGGGCATGCAGGTCGCGCGGGTACTCGCCGGCGCGATGTGCGGCTGCCACCCGGCCGACCGTGGCTTCGAAGGCCTGCCGCACCTGGCGCACGTCGAAGATGGAGGAGGCGATCGCCTGCGCACGCTGGGCAAGTGCGAAGCGCACGTCGGGGGATGCGGCGAGCCGGCGCAGGGTCGTGCAGATCAGCTCCTCGTCGGGACGGGTGACTCGCTCTCCGACATCGAGCGCGGCCAGCGTGGCGATCGTGCCGATATCGTCCGGACCGACGGCCAGCACCGCCGCACCGCTGGCCAGACATTCCGGCAGCTTGTTGGCGAGTGAGTACCGGATGTAGTCGCGCGAGCCGGCGTCGAAGTTGTAGGCGATGAGCAGGATGTCGGCGTCGGCCAGCCAGCGACGGTAATCGGCCATGCTCAGGTCGCTCGTCGCGACGCTGGTGTGCCGCAACCCGGTCATCCAGGGCGCGCTCGTGGAGCGCCAATGGCGGTGCGTCTTGATTTCGAACGAGATGTCGAGGCCGCTCTCGGCGAGCTTCTCGACCGCGCGGGCGACAAGCCCGACCGAATCCAGGGTCATGTTCTCGGCCAGGCTGCCCGCATAGCGTACCTTGATGCGCGCCGCCGGTCGCTGCCGTACGGGCGGCCAGTCGGCCGGATCGACAGCGTTCGCGATCGGCACGAACGGCACGCCATACCGCTCGTGGAATGCCGCGGACATCGCCGGCGAGATGCTGAAACGCGCGTCGGCTCGTTCCAGCAGCCACCGGAAGTCGCCCTCCAATCGACCGGCCGCGACAGGATCCGCCAGCGCATACGTGACCGGCCAGTCATCGACGATCCAGATTGCGAGGGGCAGCTTCGTCCGGGCGATCAGCTCCATGGCGAAGTCGTGCAGTGCATCTGTCCGCGGCACTGGGCGGTACAGGATCAGGTCGGGACCGAAGGCGGCGATCTGCCCTTCCAGGCTGCCGTGGTTCTCGACGTCGACCGGGCCGCCCGCGAGCCGCAACCGTCCATGACCGCTGTCGTTCAGCTGCATGAGGTTCTGCGCCGGCCAGTTGCCGAGAATCGCGGACTTGACCTCGCCCGTCGCCGTTGCGTTGCCCATCAATGTGTGGTCGATGAGCAGCAGCCGCTCGTCTTGCGGCGGCCGGAAGAGCATCTCGAAATCGATGCGCGGGAAGACCTCGAGCTTGCCGCCGACCGTCGCGTTGACGACCGAGACGCCGCGCGACTCGGTGGCGCGCCTCGCCTCGGCGTACGCGCCGAGCATCACCTCGACATTCGGCTCGTGCCAGCGCTTGCCCTTGCCGAAGTAGTCCGGATGGAAGTGATTCGGGTCGTCGGAGCCCATGTCGATCTCTTTGACCCGCCCACCGCCCGACAGGGCGGCGTCGGCCGGGATCGAGTAGTCGGCGTCGACGCCGATGAGGTAGATCTCCTGGAAGCCGAGATACGCGGCCAGCTGCATGCAGGTGAACGTCACCGTCCCGCCGGTGTAGGTGTTGACGTCGGCCTCGAACGAGAAGTCGAAGCCATCGGGATAGCTCTTCCGCGGCCGATGGTCGAAATAGACAGTGTTTTCGTCCGGTCGGAGTGCGTACGCCAGGCTGGCGGGGAACAGCTTGGTCGTCCCGGAGAGCGTATTGAGCTCCTCGGACCTGTCCTCGCCGACCAGGTGATCCTCCACGACGTAGTAGGTCGGTGACCAGTCGAGCTCGGCCATCTTCAGGAAGAAGCCGTTGGTCGCGAAGGTGACCTCCGACTTGAGCCTGGTCAGGTCCGTGTTGGCGAGGCTTGGCCCGTTGCCGATGACGAAGCAGCGCCGGGCCTGGCGAGCCGCTTTCAGGGCGCGCAGCCGCGGTCGATACGTCACATCGAGGTCATGGTCGTACAGATCCTTGACCCGCCCGAGACCGGCAATCGCATCAGGCAGGGGTATCCGCTCGGTGGGCATGAAGATGGGCGCGCGGATAAAGCTCGGGACTCTCTGGATGGCCGCCGCAAGCTCCGCGGCCAGGCCGACGGCAGGAGCGGCTGGCGGGCGTCGGGCTTTGGTCGGGCTCACGGACCCCACACGTTCGGATGGATCCATTCGGTCAGCGTCACGACGATGGCTGAGGATAGAGGATCGCCGGTGCCGTCGAGCAGCTCATGCGGAGGGCGCGTCGATGGCGCGGCGTTCGGCGGACGACGACAATCAGGCGCCCGGGAAGAGCGCAGTGAAGTCGGCCTTGGGGAAGATCGTCAGCTTACCGTCGACCGTCGCGTCGAGGACTCGACCACCGGCGGCCTCGAACGCCGCCTTTGACATCGAGTACGCGCGCTCCGAGATCTCGAGATCGGGCAGCTGCCAGCGATAGCCGGGGCCAAAGTAGCCCTTGTCGAAATGGTTCGGATCATCGCCGGCCGAGGTCACGAGCTGGTGCGCCGGGCCCTGCGTCGAGAACGAGTGGTCGACGCCGATGAGCACGACCTCGCGGTAGCCAATGTGATACGCGAGCTGCATCGCGACGAACGTGACCGTCGCGCCCTCCCACAGGCCCCTACGGGGGATGTCTGTGCTGAATCCCGGCGCGTGTGACGTGTTGATGTAGATCACGTCGTTGCGCCCATTTGGCACGTACCGGCGATGGCGCCAATTGAAAACCTTGGGGCACGGGCTGGTGAGCATCTCATCGGTCGACTGCTCGAGGACGTAGCGGTTGACCGAGACGAGGTAGGTCGTCGGACCGCCGATCCGCTCGAACAACAGATACCCGCGATTCAGCCCGAACGTGGGCACGTCCTTCAGCACCGAGAGGTCCATCTCGTTAAGGCTCGGCCCGTTGCCGATGACCACGCACCGGCCGCTCGCGGAGTTGCGCAGTCGCTCGATGGCTCGACGCGAGCGGCGGCCCTCGCGCGAGTACCGGTAGGAGAGGCTGAGCTCCTGCTCGACCCGCCACGCGCGGAACGACCGGCTCGCTTCCCGCCAGGCCTTCCGCAGCCGCTTGCCGGCACGGCGTGGGAGCCGGACGAGATTCACGCGGGAGAACCTGAACCGTCTTCTGCAGCCAGCACGTTCGCGGCGACCTCCGACACTACGGCGTTCCGCAGCTTCCTGTAGTGGTAGGGCCGCGAGCCGCCGAGGGCGCGCC
>JALYLE010000250.1 GCA_030774375.1 Chloroflexota bacterium
TCGTGGCTGGAGGAGGCGGAGCGCCTGCCGATGCCGGCTCCATCGGTCGTGGTGCATGGCGATCTGCACATCCGTCACGTCCTGATCGACGATCGGCGCGCCATCGCCGGCGTCATCGACTGGGGCGATCTCGCCGTCAGCGACCCGTCCCTCGATCTGAGCCTGGGGTGGGCGCTCTTTCCGCCCGATGTGCGCGAGGAGTTCTTGTCGGCCTACGGGGAGGTAGACCAGGAGACAAGGCTGCGCGCCAGGGTCCTGGCACTCTTCCTCTGCGCGGCACTGGCGATCTCCGCGTTCCACCGAGGACCGCGCAGCGTGCTCGAGGCGGCCGTCCGCGGACTGACGATCGCGGCGCAGCCGTGACGGCGGGGTCCCCGCGAACTGGTTCCGGCCTGGCCCCGCCTTAGCGAATCGCGGGCGCCTCCTGCCGTCGGGTGACGAGGTCGATCGCGGAGAAGATGCCAGCCAGCAGGCCGCCAGCCCCAGCGATGTACCACAGGTTCGGATCAGCGAGATCGGGCCTGGCGTACAGGGCCGCGGCGATCAGGAGGTAGACCACCGTCAGAACAAGCGAGCTGATGGTGGTCGTCCGGTCGCGGCGCGTGATCTGCCAGAAGCCCATGAACAGACCGATCAGGCCCAACAGGCCGTACAGCACGCCCCAGCCAACGTCGGTCTCACCCCCGAAATACCCGGCAAGCCCAAGCAACCCCAGCGCGGCAGCAGCGAGGACCCAGACGATCCCGGACAGCACAGACATCGTTTCTCTCCCTCTCTGTCTCAAGCCCGCGGCACACCCTACACGGCAGAGCGGTCAAATGCCATAACTCTCAACGTCGCCGAAAGGCGTTCGGTATCGAGACGGTTACGCGCGGGCCGCGACCGTCACATGCCAGCCTCACCAGGTCCAAAGGAAGCGAGTCCGGCAGAGATTGATTGCTCGATGCTCATCGCGCGACCGCTCCCCCAGGCCGTGGCGAATGCATCCTCGCCGAGGGCTTCGCGGGCCGCGCTCGTCGCTCGCTCGTGCCACATCCGCTCAAACGGCGGCACGGCGGCGTTACCCACGATGTCCTCGCGAATGCCGTCCACCGCCCCGAGCAGCGTCGCCGCATGCAGTGGCTCGCGACGATCGAGCGACCAGAGCGCGACGTGCTCGAGGCAATGTGAGAGACACCCCGCGTTGCCGGACATCGCGTGGAGCGCAACCGCTTCGCGCAGCCGGCTGCCAGCCTCGTCAAGGTTTCCCCGCAACCTGGCGAGGAGTCCGGCGGCCTCAGCGGCGTGGGCTCTGGCAACCGGTGCGGGCGTGCGGCTGGCCTGTTCCTGCAAACGCACGCCGTACCGGATCGCCTGCTGGGCGTCACCGAACTCGAGCTCCCAGAGAACCAGCCACCATAGGCAGCGCAAGATGCCGATCGGCTCGTTGAGCTTCTCGAAAGCCTCGAGCGCTTCCAGGGTGAGCGCTTTCACCACCTCAGGTTGAGCTGACTGCCAGCGTCCGATGCCGAGATGGTGCGTGGCCCACGCCGCCCCGCGCAGATCTCCCGCATCACGGAGCAGAGTCAGGGCGCGCTCTACGGCCTCGGCGCCACCTTCCGCCTCGCCATGAATCATCAGGACCACGCCGTACAGGGACAGGCCGCGCCCGAGGATAGCCGGCGAGATCGCGTCATCGTTGGCCAGCAGCTGTTCGAGCCAGTGCCGAGCCTCGCGAACGGCGCCGATCGGCCACCACTGCTCGAGGCCGACCATGATCTGCAGCCCCGTTTCCCGGTCACCGGCATCGAGGGTCCGTTGAAGTGCTGCACGCAGGTCGTCAAGGCTGGCCGCGATGTCGTCGAGCCAGCGCGTCTGATCAGGACCAAGTACCTGTTGGCCGGCGGCCTCCGCGAAGGCGACCGCCCAGCGCGTGTGAGCGTCACGCACGGCCTTCGCGTCTTGCGCCATTGCTAGCCGGTTCCGGGCGTAGTCGTGCAGCGTCTCGAGAAGCCGGTATCGTGTCCGGCCCGAAACAACGAGTGCGGAGACGAGCGACTTGTCCACCAGCTTCGCGAGCAAGTCGAGAACCTGGTCCCGCTCGATCCCGCCACCCGAGCAGACCTCCTCGACCGCCGCAAGATCAAACGTCCCGGCGAAGATCGAAAGCCGTGCGAACAGCAGACGCTCATCCTGTGCAAGAAGGTCATAGCTCCAGCCCACCGCCGCCTCCAGGGTGCGCTGGCGGGGGAGCGCGGTCCGCGCCCCGCCGGTGAGCAGCGAGAATCGATCGTGCAACCGTGCGGCGATCTCCTCCACCGAGAGCGCACGGACCCGCGCGGCAGCCAGCTCGATCGCAAGCGGGAGGCCGTCCAGCCGCCGACAGATCGTCGCAATTACCCGGCCCCGTTCTGGGGTGAGCGTAAAGGTCGGATCGGCGGCCCGAGCGCGCTCCACGAAGAGGGCGACCGCCTCCGACTCTTCTGCTCCGGTATCAGACGTCTCGTCTGGGATCGAGAGTGAGGGAACCCTCCAGGTGATCTCTCCGGGCACGTTGAGCGGCTCCCGGCTCGTCGCGACGAACTTGACGTTCGGCGAGGCTCGCAGGACCGCGTCGACCAGCTCCGCCGCGGAGGTGATCAGATGTTCGCAATTGTCGAGGACCATCAGCAGGTCGCGGGAAGCGAGATAGGCGGTCAACACGTCGAGCGCTGGACGTCCGGCCAGCTCGGCAACCCGCAGCGCGGACACCACGGCCTGTGCGACCAGGAGCGGATCGGAGAGGCCCGCAAGATCGACGAGCCACACGCCGTCGGGATGGCGTTCGATCCGATCGGCGGCAACCTGAAGGGCGAGCCGTGTCTTGCCAGCACCTCCGGCCCCGGTAAGCGTGACCAGCCGCGCGCGGGACAGCGCATCCTGGACGGCGGCCAGCTCGACCTTGCGGCCGATGAAGCTCGACAGCTCGGCAGGCAGGTTATTCGGAAAGGCCCCCATCGAGCGCAGAGGCGGAAACTCTGCGAGGAGATCAGGATGGACGATCTGGTGGATGCGCTCAGGACGCGCGAGGTCCTTGAGGCGGTGCTCGCCCAGGTCTAGGAAGGTGACCCCCGGCGGGGCGTCGTCCCGGACGAGAGTGAACGTGGCCTCCGATACGATCACCTGGCCACCGTGAGCGGTGCCCATCAAACGCGCGCACCGGTTCACATCGACCCCGTGGTAGTCGTCGTGTTCGAGGATTGCGCTGCCACTGTGAAGCCCCATCCGGGCCTTCAGCGGGCCGGTTGCATCCCACGCGGCGGCACTCAGCGCCCGCTGCGCCGCGACCGCGGCGCCCACCGCCGACTTCGAGACCGAGAAGACCGCAAAGATGCCGTCGCCGGTCTCCTTGACCACTTTCCCACCAACGCTCTCGATCGCCTCACCGACGAGGCGGAGGTGCTCAGCCAGCGCCTCGGGCATCGCTTCGGGCAACGCTTCCCAGAGGCGGGCGCTCCCTTCGACATCGGTGAAGAGGAACGTGAGTTGACTCGGCGTGGGCGGGCTGGTCATGCGAGGGACTCGGCACGGACGGGCTGGGTCACGTGAGCGACCCTGCCCACGATAGCGTGAAGCCGGCGGCCACTCAATGGATGTCCCCGGACCCGGCGCGGGGCGGCGAAAATGGAGAGGCGGATGAGAACCGCGACCATGCGCGGTCTACACCGGCAAGACACCAAACTGAGGGAGGCGCGTCATGCGGAAGCTGTTCGTCAGCGAGTTCCTGACCCTCGATGGGGTCATGCAGGCGCCCGGCGATGCGAACGAGGATCGCAGTGGCGGGTTCGATCAGGGCGGCTGGCAGCTGGCCTACTTCGACGAGGTTTTCGGGAGCACCATTATGGAAGGCTTGGCGGCCACCGGCGGGTTCCTGCTGGGCCGCAGGACGTACGAGATCTTCGCTGCTCACTGGCCGAATCAGCTCGCCGAGGACCCGCTCGCCGGCTCATTCAATGAGCTCCCCAAGTACGTCGTCTCGACGACGCTGAGCGAGCCCCTCGCATGGCAGAACTCGACCCTGATCCAGGGCGACGTTGCCACCGAGATCGCCAATCTCAAGGACCGGTCCGGCAAAGACATCCAGGTTATTGGCAGCGGCGAGCTGGTCCAGACCCTGATCCGGCATGACCTCATCGACGAGTATCGGCTGATGATCCATCCGATCCTGCTGGGCAGCGGCAAGCGCCTCTTCCGTGAAGGAAGCTCACCGACTCGGCTGCGGCTCGTCGATTCCAAGACGAGTGGCACCGGGGTGTTGATCCTCACGTATGCGCGGGCGGACGAGGGCGCTGGGGCGTAAGCCTCGCATCGGCCTCTCGACAATCTGTCAAGCGGGACGGCAGAATCGCGCGATGGCCGCACAGGCGTTCGCCACCAGGGCGTTACAGGCCGGCGCAAGGTCGTGCCGCGGAGGCTGACGTAACCAAGGAC
>JALYLE010000251.1 GCA_030774375.1 Chloroflexota bacterium
CGGGCGTCGGGACGATCGTCGAGGTCGGTGATGGGATTGCCCAGATCTACGGGCTCTCGGGGGCACTCGCCTCGGAGCTGCTGGAGTTCCCGAACGGGATCATGGGCATGGCCTTCAACCTCGAGGAAGAGACGGTCGGTGCCCTGATCCTTGGCGACTACACCTCGCTCAAGGAGGGCGACCAGGTCAAGACCACCGGTCGCGTCGTCGAGGTTCCGGTCGGCGACGCGCTGATCGGCCGCGTCGTGAACCCGCTCGGGCAACCGATCGACGGAAAGGGCGCCATCAAGACGAAGAGCACGCGTGAGGTCGAGCGGATCGCCCCCGGCGTCATCGTGCGGCAGCCGGTCGACACCCCGGTCCAGACCGGGATCAAGGCGATCGACTCAATGATCCCCATCGGCCGTGGACAGCGCGAGCTGATCATCGGCGACCGCCAGACCGGCAAGACCGCCCTGGCCATCGACACGATCATCAACCAGACCGGGCAGGACCTGGTCTGCATCTACGTCGCCATCGGTCAGAAGCTCTCGACAGTGGCCAGCGTCGTCGCCCAGCTGGATGAGCACGGCGCCATGGCGCACACCATCGTGGTCGCGGCCTCGGCGTCGGATCCGGCCCCCATCCAGTTCTTGGCCCCGTATGCGGGCTGTGCAATGGGTGAGGAGTTCCTGGAGGCCGGTCGCGATGCGCTGTGCATCTATGACGACCTCTCCAAGCACGCCTGGGCCTATCGCCAGGTCTCACTCCTCATGCGTCGCCCGCCTGGCCGCGAGGCCTACCCCGGCGACATCTTCTACGCCCACAGCCGCCTCCTCGAGCGGGCGGCGCGCATGAACAAGAAGAACGGTGGCGGGTCGCTGACTGCGCTTCCGATCATCGAGACGCAGGCAGGCGACGTGTCGGCGTACATCCCGACCAACGTGATCAGCATCACAGACGGCCAGATCTTCCTGCAGACCGATCTCTTCAACCAGGGCCAGCGCCCGGCGGTGAACGCCGGAATCAGCGTCAGTCGGGTCGGTGGCAACGCCCAGATTCGCGCGATGCGCCAGGTGAGCGGCAAGCTCCGCCTGGACCTCGCGCAATACCGCGACCTTGCGGCGTTCGCGCAGTTCGCCTCCGACCTCGACAAGGCGACCCGCGACCAGCTGACCCGCGGTGAGCGGCTCTCCGAGATCCTGAAGCAGCCGCAGTTCCAGCCACTCGCGGTCGAGAAGCAGGTAGTCATCATCTGGTGCGGGACCAACGGCTACCTCGACGACGTGCCGCTGCCCAAGATTCGCGACTTCGAGACCGGGCTCTACCGGTTCCTCGAGTCGAATCATCCCAAGGTGCTGCCGGCGATCGCCAAGGAGAAGGCGCTCTCCGATGCGCTGGACGCCCAGCTGCGCGAGGTCGTCGCCGAGTACCGACGGCAGGAGGGATACGGGGCTGAGGAAGAGCCAGCCGCCGGCGAGGCAGCCAAGCCGAGCTCGGAGGCCGAAGCGAGTGGCGAGGACGCCACCCCGAGCGGCGAGGATGAGCCGACCACCAGGGCCGAGGCGAGCGGCGAGGATGCGAAGCCGGTCGGCGGGGACGCGACGCCGAGCGCCGAGGATGGGCCGACCACCACGGCCGAGGCCAGCGGCAAGCCGGAGGTCAAGAAGGCTGAGGCCGAGTCCCCCGCGAGCGACGAGCCGCCGAAGAGAACGGCCCGGGCCACGGCGAGGAAGAAGCCGCCGACGAAAAAGGCCGGAGCGAGAGCCAAGGCGAGCAGCAAGGACGGAGGAGCCGCCTGATGGCGACCCTGCGCGAGGTCCGCCGCCGGATCGGATCAGTCACCAACATCGCCCAGATCACAAGGGCGATGGAGATGGTGGCTGCCTCGCGCATGAAGCGGGCCCAGGACGCCATCCTGGCCGCCCGCCCGTACTCCGACGAGCTGCGGGAGGCCCTCTCGCGTGTCGTTGCGGCCGCCTCCGAGGAGCTCGACCCGCTCCTTGCTCGGCGGCCCGTGCACCGCATCGGTATGGTCGCCGTCACGACAGACCGAGGACTCGTCGGCTCGCTCAACTCAAATGCCATCCGCACCGTGCTGCGCTACGTCACCGAGCGGGCCGTCCCGGGCGACGACGGAACTGAGATCGAGCTCATCACCATTGGCCGCAAGGGGCGCGACGCATTCCGACGGGCGGGCCTCCACGTCGCGGCCCACTTCCCGCACTTCGGAACCCGCCCCGGCTTCGCGGACGTGACGCCCATCGCCCGGCTCCTGGTGCAGGACTTCGTGTCGGGCCGCTACGACGAGATCGCGATCGCCTACAGCACGTTCATCTCGACCCTCACCCAGAAACCGGTCGTGCGGACGATCCTGCCCGTCGAGGGCCCCGAGCTGGCCGAGGAGGGCCGGCTGGTCAACGACGAATACCTGTTCGAGCCGTCGCCTGAGGCGGTGCTGCAGCGGCTTCTCCCGCATTACGTGGCGGTGGACATCTATCGGGCCGTCCTCGAGAACAACGCCTCGGAGCAGAGCGCTCAGATGATCGCCATGCGGAATGCGACCGATAACGCGCACGAGCTGATCGACGACCTGACGCTCCTCTACAACAAGACACGACAGTCGAACATCACCCGGGAGATGATCGAGATCGCCTCCGGGGCAAACGCCCTTGCCGGCTAACCAAAGGAGAGCAACGTAGGCCCATGGCACAAGGAACAGTGATCCAGATCACCGGACCGGTGATCGACGTGGAGTTCCCGGTCGGAGAGCTGCCGGCGATCTACAACGCCCTGCACATCAAGCGACCGGGCGGCGCCGCAGCTGGGACGACCGACGACACCGTCACCGTCGAGGTCCAGCAGCACCTGGGCAACAACTGGGTGCGTGCGGTGGCGATGTCGACCACGGACGGCCTCTCACGCGGCCTGAAGGCGACCGATACCGGTGCCCCCATCACCGTTCCGGTCGGGGCGCCCACGCTCGGCCGGGTCTTCGACGTTCTCGGCCGCCCAATCGACGGCAAGGGGGCCATCAAGGTC
>JALYLE010000252.1 GCA_030774375.1 Chloroflexota bacterium
ATCTTCATGGCAACGAGTCTAGGACACGCACCGGGCCCGGAGGCTGGCGGCGCGAGGGTGGCGCCCGTCCCATCGGTCTACTATTCAGAGTGGGAGTGCCACCCGCCCTCTGCCCAAGGAGCTCACCTGTGACGGATCCCGCCCTCACCATCGAACCGACCGTGACCGACGACCTGCGTGACTGGCTGACGGCAAGGCTGCGATACCCGGTCTTGGCAGTCATCACCGACCAGGGCAGCCCAAGCCAGTCGGTGATGTGGTTCGCGCTCGACCCGGACGAGCCAGACACGATCCTGATGAACACCAAGGTGGGGCGCGCCAAAGAGCGCTACCTGCGCCGGGACCCGAGGGTCAGCCTCTGCTTCGAGGAGGAGCTGCACTGGGTCGCGCTGCGTGGCCGGGTCGATCTGGACGACGACCCGGAGCGTGCCCTGGGCGACATCCGCCGGTTGGCGGAGCGGTACGGGGATGACCCTGACGACTTCAACGGCCAACGGCGCGTCACCATCCGGTTGCGCGTCGAGAAGGTCGTCCACCATGACTGAGGCCACGCCGATCAAGCTCGGCATGCTGGCCTGGAATCAGTACACCGATTGGCCGAGCTTCCGCGCGGCAGCGATTCAGGCGGATCAGCTCGGCTACGACGCTGTTTGGACCTGGGATCACCTCTATCCGATCGTCGGCTCGCCGGTTGGGCCAATGTTCGAGGGCTGGATGACGCTGGCGGCCTGGGCCGAGGCGACCAAGCGCGCGCGGATTGGGCTCATGGTGGGCGCCAACACGTTCCGGAATCCTGCGCTGGTTGCGAAGATGGCGACCACCCTCGACCACGTCTCGGACGGTCGCGCAGTCCTGGGAATGGGCGGTGCCTGGTTCGAGATGGAGCACGCCGCGTTCGGGTTTCCGTTCGGCGGGTCGCCGGGCGAGCGGCTGCGCTGGCTGGAGGAGGCGGCGGCCATCATGCGGGGCATGCTCGACGGGGATGAGCCATCCGGAGCGAGCTACTACCAGGCGCGCTCAGTGCGCAACGACCCGCCGCCCATCCAGGAACGGATGCAGCTGCTGATCGGTGGCGGTGGCGAGCGACGGACGCTTCGAATCGTGGCTCGCTACGCCGACGCCTGCAACGTTGGCGGCGGCTTCCAGAACGTGAAGCGCAAGGACGAGGTGCTGCGGCAGCACTGCGCGGAGATCGGGCGGAACGAAGCGGAGATCGAACGGACGGTGGGGATGGGCGTCTGCGTCATCCGCGATGACCCGGCCGAGGCGGCGCGCGTCGCGGCGCGGATCTTCGACCACAACGGCGGGGCCGGCGTCTGGCAGGACCAACCCTTCGGCAATCCGGAACAGGTCGCCGCCAAGCTGCAGCCGTACCTGGGGATCGGCTTCCGGCATTTCATCGTTGGCTTTCCAGCACCGTACGACACCGAGACGATGGAGCGCCTGATCGGCGAGGTGAAGCCGATGCTCGAGGAGAGCGCGTGAAGGTCGCTCTCCTGGCCGGGGGCGTCGGCGGGGCGAAGCTGGCCCACGGCTTCCAGCAGGTGCTCGACCCCGGAGCCCTCTCCGTCATCGTCAACGTGGCGGACGACACCGAGCTGTATGGCCTGGCGATCAGCCCGGACATCGACACCATCCTCTACACGCTCGCCGGCGTGGCGAATTCCGAAACCGGGTGGGGCATCGCCGGGGACACCTGGACGGCGCTCGGAATGCTGGACCGATACGGCGAGGAGACCTGGTTTCGCGTCGGCGATGCGGACCTCGCGACGCACGTCCGACGCAGCCAATTGCTGCGCGACGGCGCCTCCCTGACCGATGCCACAGCCGAGATGGCGACCGCGCTCGGCGTTCCGACCCGCATCTTGCCGGCCAGCGACGATCGCCTGCGAACCCTCCTCGCGACGGACGACGGCGAGCTCGATTTCCAGGAGTACTTCGTGCGTCGCGGCCAGCAGCCGGAGGTGCGCGCGGTGCGCTTCGATGGCGTCGACACTGCCCGGCCGACACCCGCGGCGATAAGGGCGCTCAGGGACGCGGACCTGGTCGTCATCGCCCCGTCGAACCCGGTCATCAGCGTCGGCCCCACGCTCGCCCTGCGCGGGATCCGCGAAGCGATCGAGGCCGGCGGCGAGGCGGGCACGCCGCGCGTCGCCGTCAGCCCGATCATCGCCGGGCGGGCGCTCAAAGGCCCCGCCGACCGCATGCTCACCTCTCTTGGCCACGAATCAAGCGCCGTAGGCGTGGCGCGCATCTACCGCGGGCTCGTCGATCGCTTCGTCCTGGATTCAGCGGACGCGGCACTCGTCCCTGAGGTCGAGGCCCTCGGCATGCGTGCGGTCGTCCGCCAGACCGTCATGCGCGATGACCAGGACCGCGCCAGCCTTGCCGGCGCGATCCTCGAGCTGGTGGGCGGGGCGCTAACCTCGTCGCGGTGAGCAGCCGGGTGATCGTCCCGCACCGGGGGCTCGAGGCCGCGAAGACGCGCCTCGCCTCCGTCCTCTCCCCCGCCGAGCGTGGCGAGCTCGCCGCCGACCTGCTGCAGCGCGTGCTGCGAACCGTTCGCGAGGCGCTCGCCGACGTGGTCGTCATCTCGCCGTCGGAGGCGCTCGCGGAACTGGTCGAGCCGCTTGGGGCGCGTCTCGTGGTGCAACGCGGGATGGGCCTTAACGACGGCCTCGAGCAGGCACGCGCAGAGGCACTCGCCGATGGGATCCGCACGCTCGCTGTGCTGCACGGGGATCTTCCGGACCTGCGTGTCGCTGACGTCCGGGCGCTGCTTCGTGCCGTCCCGCAGCCGGCGGGCGTGGCGATTGCACCCGACCGCGCGGGCATCGGAACGAATGGCCTCTCAATGCGTCCCGCCGACGCGATCCGCTTCCGCTTCGGCACCGGGAGCTGCGTTGCGCACCGCGAGGAGACGGCCCGCGCGGGGCTTCCGCTGGCCA
>JALYLE010000253.1 GCA_030774375.1 Chloroflexota bacterium
ACCGGGTCCGCCGCCTCGACGCACCGGATGCCGCGGATCTTGTTGGCGACGATCGCTTCGCCGGTCCCGCTGCCTCCGAGGACGATCCCAAGCTCGTAGTCGCCACGCGCCACGGCACGCGCCACCGGAGCGATGAAGTCGGGATAGTCGACTGGCTCAGGGGAGTAGGTCCCGAAATCGCGGTACTCGATCCGCAGCTCATCGAGGAGCGTGCAGAGCTCACCCTTGAGGTCGAATCCACCGTGGTCGGAGCCGATCGCGACGCGCATGGCGCCGCTAGTCTATCGGCCGGCCACAGGGGCCCGGGTCAGGATCCGGAGCGATCGTCCGGCGCCAGTTCGACGACCTGCGCCAGGCTCTGGCGCAGGATCGGCCCCTCGCGCACCAGCAGGGCGGGCGTGACGCTCAGGTCGACGACCGTCGACGCGACACCGCCGGGGACCGGCCCGCCATCAAGGACCGCGACCACCAGCTCGGTGTCCGCAAACGCGATGAGGACGTCGTCCGCCTCGTAGGTCTCGGGCTCGGCCGACCGGTTCGCCGAGGTCGCGGCAAGCGGGCCGCTGCGGGAGATGAGCTCGAGAGCAACCGGGTGATTCGGAACCCGGAATGCCTGGGTGACGGCTGGCGATCCAGCGGAGGACCGGGCGGAGCCATCGGCGAGGACGATCGTGAGGGCCCCGGGCCAGAACCGGTCCGCCAGTTCGCGGGCGCGGTCATCGGCCGTGTACCCCAGCGACACAGCCTGATCGAGATCCGCGACGAGGATCGGGATTCGCTTCTCGGGCGGTCGGCGCTTTGCTTCGAAGACCCGGTCGAGGGCTGTCGCGTCACCTACCCGGCAGCCGATGCCGTAGACGGTGTCGGTCGGGAAGGCCACCAGGGCGCCGTCGAGAAGGAGGGCGGCGGCGGCGGCGATCCCATCGTCGTCGGCGCGGAGCCGTTCGGTCACGCTACGCGTCCAGGCGGGCGATGCGCACCACGCGGTCGATCCCCGCGAGGTCGGGGATGGTCGTAATGGCCGCGCGTATCCCCAGCGCGCCGGCAAGCTCGCCCACGGCTGCTGCCTGCCCGTTCCCGACCTCCAGCAGAGCCACGCCCCCTGGGCCGAGCCGGTTGGGCAGCTGCGCCACCAGCCGCCGGATCGTGTCGAGTCCGTCCGGGCCGCCATCGAGCGCGATTGATGGCTCGTAGGCGAGGCTGCCGGGCGCCGCCTGCACCACGCTCCTGTTGACGTACGGCAGGTTCGCGATCACGACGTCCGGCATCATCGGACCACCCCCGAAGCCATCCATCAGGTCGGACACCGCCAGCGTGACGAGGGGAGCCACGCCGCGGAGGGCAAGGTTCTCGGACGCGAGCTCCAGCGCGTCGGGCGACAGGTCACTGGCCACCAGGCGAACGCGACTCAACGCGAGTGCCGCCCGGAACCGTTGGGCGAGGGCCAACGCGATTGCGCCGCTTCCAGTCCCCACCTCCCAGACGATGACCGTCGTCGAATCGCGTGCGAGGCGCGCGGCGATCTCCGCGATGCCGGCCTCAGCCAGGAGCTCCGTCTCGGGGCGCGGGATCAGAGCGCGTGAGTCGGTGATGATCCGCATCCCGAACCACTCCTTGAAGCCGCGGATATAGGCGACCGGCTCTCCCCCGGCTCGCCGCTCCACCCAGCGGCGAAGGCTTGCCGCGGCCTCCGCATCCAGTACCGCTTCGGGGTGCGCGTGCAGCCAGCTGCGGTCGCGCCCGAAGGCGTGGCTGACGAGCAGCTCCGCGTCGAGTCGAGGCGTGCCGGATCCCGTATCTGTCAGGTGGGCGGTCGCCTCGACGAGCAACGCACCGGCCCGCAGGTCCGCCACCTCGGCCGAGCGGCGGGTAGAGCTCATCGGTTCATGACCCTGACCGGCCTGCACCAACCTGCGCCAGTCGCTCGGCATGCTCGTGCTCGGCGAGTGGATCGATGAGCCGATCGAGATCGCCCTCGAGCAACCCGGGCAGGTTATGGACGGTGAGTCCGATCCGGTGGTCGGTGACGCGGTCGTCGGGGAAGTTGTAGGTGCGGATCTTCTCGGCGCGGTCGCCGGTCCCGACCTGCGAGCGCCGCTGCTCACCGCGCTCATCGGCCTGGCTCTGACGCTCGATCTCGAGCAGCCGCGCGCGCAGGATGGCGAGCGCCTTTGCCTTGTTCTTGTGCTGACTCTTCTCGTCCTGGATCTCGACAACCAGCCCGGTCGGCAGGTGCGTCACTCGCACCGCGGAATCGGTGGTATTGACCGACTGCCCGCCCGGTCCGGACGAGCGCTTGACGTCGATGCGCAGATCCTTCTCCGGGAGATGGATCTCGACCTCCTCCGCCTCGGGGAGGACGGCAACGGTGGCAGTGGACGTGTGGATACGCCCGGACGACTCGGTCACTGGCACGCGCTGCACCCGATGAACGCCACTCTCGTACTTGAGGCGCGAATACGCGTTCGCGCCTGTCACCTCGGCGATCGCCTCTTTGTAGCCCCCGGCGTCGCTCTCGCTGGCGGCCAGCAGCTCCACCTTCCAGCGCATCCGCTCGGCATAGCGCGCGTACATCCGGTAGAGATCAGCGGCGAAGAGTGAGGCCTCCTCGCCGCCAGCACCGGCGCGGACCTCGAGGATGACGTTGCGCGCGTCATTCGGGTCGTTGGGAACGAGCAGCCGCTGCAGCTCCCTCTCGAGCTTTTCGGCGCGTGCCTCTAAGCGCTCTACCTCCTCGCGTGCCATGGCGCGCACCTCCTCGTCGGGATCGTGGGCCATCTCGCGGGCGGAGGCGAGCTCTGCGGTGACGTCACCGTGCGCCCGGAGCGCCACGACGATCGGCTCCAGCCGCGCCAGCTCACGGCCCAGGTTTGCCATGCGGCCGAGGTCGGATGCCACTCCGGGCGACGCGAGCTCCTGGGTCAGCTCCTCGTGGCGCGCCTCGACCTCTGCGAGGCGGTCAAGCATCGGTCCGTGCCGAGGCCGGGCCTAATGGCGCGGTCTTCGGCGCCGCCGCGGCGTCCGACGCCAGGCAGGACTCCAGCGAGGCGATGCTGACCTCCAGCATGGATCGATCTGGCGGCCGGGTGGTCAACGATTGCAGCCAGAGCCCGGGCTGGTAAATCGCGCGGACCAGCGCGTTGCCGTAGTGGCTCGCGCCGAATCGCACCAGCTCATAGGAGACGGCCGCGATCAGCGGAATCAGCGCCAGGCGCGAGAGGAAGAGGAGCGGGAGTGGAACGCCGCTGCGAGGCGTGACGCTGAAGAAGAGGATGCTGACCACCACCACGATCAGAACGAACGTCGTGCCGCATCTGGTGTGGGCGGTGCTGAAACGATCGACCTCGTCGGGGGTGAGTGGTCGCTGCGCCTCGTGAGCGCTGATCGCCTTGTGCTCTGCGCCGTGGTAGGCGAAGACGCGCCGGATGTCGCTCATGGTGCCGATCAGACCGATGTAAACGACGAAGATCACCAGCCGAATGAGGCCTTCGACCAGGTTCGCCCCGAGGTCGCCCCCGCTGCGATGAACGACGGTCGAAAGTGCCAACGGCAGGAGGAAGAAGAGGCCGACCGCGAAACCGAGCGAGAGAATCATGGCGACAACCATGGTGCCGCGACCGATCTCGATGTCCTCGCCCTCCGCCGCGATGGCTGCAGAGCGCATCAGCATCCGCGTCCCGAGCACGAGCGTCTCGTAGAGCACGAAGACGCCGCGCACGAATGGCACGCGGATCCAGCGACCGCGCGCGAGCGCGGCGGGCAGTGGCTCCGCATAGGTGCGGATCTCCCCGGACTGGTGCCGAACGCTCATCGCGACCGTGGTCCGCCCCCGCATCATCACCCCCTCGATGAGCGCCTGACCGCCGTAGAAGAAGTCAGGCATGCGGAATCGCGGACGGGCGTCGGCGCGCCCGATCGCGGAGATCACAAACGGCCCGGCCGCAATGAGCAGCTCGGGGATCAGGAAGAGGAGGTGGGGCGCGAGTCGCGCCGGCCACCAGGTCAGGCGCCGGCGCATGAGGTTCGTCAGCGGACGGCGCGATCCATGCGCCGCTGGAATCGCTCGACCTGGCCCGCCGTGTCCACGATGTTCTGGGTGCCGGTGTAGAACGGGTGACAGTTCGAGCACACCTCGACCCGGATCGACTCCGCCGTGGAGCCGACGGTAAAGGTGTTCCCGCACACGCAGTGGACCTGCGCCTGGTGATATTTCGGATGGATGTCGGGCTTCATTGAAGTTTCCTGTGCCTTTCGGGGCCCCGCCCCTGTGTTGTCAGGCCTCAGCGGCAGCGACGCTCACGCGCTTGCGGCTGCGGGTCTCGTGAGTGAACTTTACGGTTCCGTCGATCGTCGCGAACAGCGTGTAGTCGCGTCCCATCCCGACGTTCTCGCCCGGATGGAAGGTGCTCCCGCGCTGCCGCACGATGATCGTACCGGCATTCACCAGCTGGCCATCTCCGCGCTTCACGCCGAGCCGCTGCCCGGCGCTGTCGCGACCGTTCCTGCTGGACGAGCCGGCCTTCTTGTGTGCCATCTCCTACTCCTTGTCGGCCTGCTCTGCCGGCTCGGTGCCTTCTGCCTTTTCGGCGCTCCCCGCACTGTCAGCCTTGGGGCCGGCACGCCGCCTCGTCGGCTTGGAAGCCGATGACGTCGCGCCCGCAGCGTCCGCCGTTGCTGCGCGGCGCGCGCGAGGCTTGGCTGCTGGAGCCTCCGACGCGACCTCTGCGGCGGTCGCCTCGCGCCTCGGCCGCCGCTTGGCTGGGGCGGTGGCTTCCTGAGCGGCTGGTTCCGTCGTCGTGCCACCCGCGTCGCCCTTCGCTGCGGCGACACCCTTCGTTGCCCGGCTCGCCCTGGCGGGCTTGTC
>JALYLE010000254.1 GCA_030774375.1 Chloroflexota bacterium
ATCTCGGGCTCCATCGCCACCGCGGCTTGCATCCTCACCTCCCTCAAACGATGACCGCTTCCGCGGACACCGTTCGCCGCCCAGCCGCCCGGCACCTTCAACGGACTAACAAAGTCCTACTAGGCCATGACACCGAAAGAGCTCGTGAGCTCGATCATGCCGATCGTGGATCTCTACCTGACACCGAGGGAGCGCAGCCCTCCGACGCCGGTAATGCTTTCCCTACCCCCGATGGATGGCAGCAACCACGAACTTCCGCGAACTGAGCTCAGACCCGATACAGGAAGGTGTAGGCGGCAGACCGACCGCTCTGGACCCAGTCCGCGAGGCAGTAGCGGCACGACCCGTCGTCGGCGGGCGCGTCGATTGTCTTCGGCGGCACGAGGCCGCTCAGATCGCGGCCGCTTTGACCCGCTCCGCGGTGCGCCGTGCCTGCAACGCCACTTCTCGGCGAGCGAGGATCTGCTTCACACGCCGGTCCACCCGCATGAGAGCGTCGTGGGGCACCTCGCCGACCGTCCGGGGGCGGTCAGGCGCTGCTTGCTTGAGAGCCATCGCTGGCTCCTCTCTGGCCCGTCCGGGGTACAGCCGTCGCCAAGCGGAAAGGCACGAGTTCCCGGCGACTGCTGCCAGTCTAGACACTCGCGTCCGCTCCGCCCGTGTCAGGTTCGCTCGATGCGGCGTGGGTTGCTGGGGGTGGTTTGTGGTTAGCCCGGATTGGTCGTTACGCAGCAGCGGCCCCGTGGTGGGGGCCGCTGAGCTGTCCGCCTGAGCAGGCATTCTTCGGGTTGTCGAAGCACGAAGACCGACTCGGGGGAGATCACCTTGCAGGTGATGCGCGATGGGCGCCGTTTCACGGTAGAAGTCCGGTCGGACGGAGCGGGGATCGTCACCCACGCCGGCAGTGCGCTGTTGGCGGGCGCGGCGGACAAGGTCGGGCTGACCGGGGCGCTCTCGGCCGGGCTGTGGGGGCTGCGGTCACGGCGCGGCGGCCACGACCCCGGCCACGTGGTCCGCGACGTGGCGGTGATGCTCGCCGACGGCGGGGACTGCCTTTCTGACGTCGCGGTGCTGGGCGACCAGGACGCCCTGTTCGGGAAGCTCGCTTCGCGCTCGACGGCGTTTCGCGTGATCGACATGATCGCCTCAGACCCTGGCGGCCTGGAGCGTCTGCGGGCGGCGCATGCCGCAGCCCGCGCGCGGGTCTGGGAGCTGGCCGGTGCGCCGCAGCGCTTGACGATCGACCTGGACGCCACGCTGGTCGGCTCGCACTCCGAGAAGGAGGGCACCGCCGGCACCTACAAGGGCGGCTACGGCTTTCACCCGATGCTCGCCTACAGCGACCAGACCGGCGAAGCGCTCGGCGGCTCGCTGCGCCCGGGCAACGCGGGCGCGAACACCGCCGCCGATCAGATCGAGGTCGGCGAGCAGGCCCTCGCCCAGATCCCGCAGGCGAGCGTCGAGGAAATCGAGCTGCTGCTGCGCGTCGATAGCGCCGGCGCCACCCACAAGCTGCTGGGCTGGGCGCGCGAGCACCGCGTTCGCTACTCAGTCGGCTACGACCTGAGCGAGCAGGTCCGCGCCGCGATCCTCGCCACGCCCGAAGCATCCTGGGTGGCGACCGTCGATCAAGACGGCGCCAAGCGCCCCAACGGGCAGGTCTGCGAGCTCACAGCCCGGCTCGACCTGAACGCCTGGCCGGCCGGTTCGCGGGTGCTCGTCCGGCGCGAGCGCCCACATCCCGGCGCGCAGCTGTCGTTCACCGACCACGATGGCTACCGCTTCCAAGCCACCCTCACCGACCAGCCCGGCGAGGACATCGCCGAGCTCGAACGCCGTCACCGCGCGCGCGCCGGCGTTGAGGACCACATCCGAAACGACAAGGACACCGGCCTCGCGGCGTTGCCGTTCCGCGACTTCGAACACAACCGCGTCTGGCTCGCGCTGGTCCTGCTCGCGCACGACCTGATCGCGTGGACCCAGACCCTGCTGCTCACCGGCGAGCTCGCCAACGCCGAACCCAAGAAGCTGCGCTACCGGCTGCTGCACACCGCCGGCCGGCTGGCCTTTCACGCGCGCACCGCCACCCTGCGCCTGCCCGCATCCTGGCCCTGGGCCGGCCAGCTGGCCGCCGCGTTCGCCCGCCTCAAAGCGCTTCCGGCCCCAACCAACTGATCCGCCGACGCGGCGCCTGCGAAGACCACCGTTCAAGACCCGGCGCCACACGCCGCGCGAGCTGCCGCCTCCCACCCAATCGCCGAGCCCGCCCGCCGCCCGCACGCGTCGACGCCGAGCGCTACGACGGCCTCAACTGGCCCCACCAACCACCCGAAATCGCCCGAAATCGACCGTCACCGCCAACGACCCGGCCAGCGCTCACTTCACACGGCTTGATGCACGATCCGGGTTTAGTGGAAGGGTTTGCGTGGTGTTGGGTAGTGCAGTGGGCCAGTAATGGGCCGGTTTGCCGCGCGACTCCTGTTGCGAAGGCTCCGATTGTGCGAACGCCCGCGGGGCGTCGCGCCGTGAGGCCGGCCGTAATCTTCCGGTGTGACCACGAGCTCCCTCGAGGACG
>JALYLE010000255.1 GCA_030774375.1 Chloroflexota bacterium
CGGCGGCCTGTTCCCAGAGTTCCACGCGGAACCACTGGGTCTCCTCCTGCCACTCGCCGTCAGGGCCGCGCGAGCGGTCATTGACAGCCACGCGCAGTTCGGCCACGGCCTTCCCGCCGGGCGTGTAGCGCAGCTCCGGGTCCGCCCCAAGGTTGCCGATGATCATCATCTTGTTCAGGGTCATCGCGAGTCCTCCTCCTTGGGCGGTCAGGCCCCTGCGGCCTCAGCGGCCGGCTCGACGTCGTCCTCGCCCTCATCGTCCGGGACGGCGTCGGGCGCATCATCAGCCTGCGCCTCGGTTTCCTCGTCGCCGAAGGCCCGTGGCGGCGGCACGGCTGCCATCTGCTCGTCCTCGGGCATCGTCGGGCGATCCTCGATCACGGTGACAAGGTGACGCAGGATCTCCTCGCTGAGGAGCATTCCCCGCTCGATTTCGCGGACGGCAGCGGGCTCGATGTCAAAGTGGATCAGGAAGTAGCTCGCCTCGCGGAAGTGACCGATCTCGTAGGCCAGTCGCCGTTTCCCCCACGGAGAGACCTTTGAGAGGCTGCCACCGTCATTCACGATGGCGCGTGTCACCTTCTCTACCGCGGACTGGAGCTTGTCATCCTCCAGGTCGGGGCGAAGCAGAAGCATGAGCTCGTAGCGGCGCATAAGCCGATTTCCTCCTCCCTATGGGCTTGCGGCACTCACTCCCGGAGTTCGGGTCGGTGCGGCAGAAAGGAGCCCGTAGATCACAAAACACGCCCCCGCAATCGGAGGCGTAGCAGCAGTATAGTCCCCCCTCGGGCCGGCCGCAATGCAGCGTGGCGCGCCATCTATACTCCGGGCGACCGTCCGGCTGCCCGAACGAAAGGACCCGATGCCCGCCAATCCGATCCTGCTGTGCGCGCCTCCGGGCGAGCTCCGCGACCGCCTCGAGACGGAGCTTGCAAGTGCCGGGTACCCGACCACCGTCGTACCCACTCCCGCCGATGCGGTGGCGGCGCTTCGCGACAGGCCGTTTGACCTAATCGTGGCCGACGGCCTGGCCGTCACCGGCGCCATCGGCTCGATCCGAACCGCGTCCCCCACGCCAACGCCCTGCATGGTCATCGCGCCCGCCGGCGACGTCGAGGCCCGGATCGCCTTCCTGGAGGCCGGCGCGGACGACGTCGTCGCGGCAGGAGCGTCGCGGCGCGAGCTCGAGGGTCGCATCGAGGCGTTGCTCATCCGAGCAGGCCGCGTCCGTCCGGACGAGCAGGGACGCGTCGCCGCCGGACAGATCGTGACGTTCTTTTCACCTAAGGGCGGAGTCGGCACAACCACGTTGGCGGTGAACACGGCCATCCTCCTCGCCGGCGATCAATCGGCGTCGGCTCACCAGAAGGTGCTGCTCATCGACCTCGACCTCCAATTCGGGCAGGTGACGACCCACCTGAACCTGACTCCCCGGTTCGACATGGCAGGGCTGGCCAGCGACGATCAGGCGCTCTCCGACATCGAGCTCGCGCTGCCGTATCTGACCGACCACAGCTCCGGCATTTCCGTGCTCGCTGCGCCGACGATCCCGGACGCCGAGTTCGGGATCCGGGTCGAGGAGGTCGAGCGGATGACGACTGTCTTCCGCCCCCGCTTCGACATGATCCTCGTCGACTGTGGCAGCCGGCTCGACGAGCGCTCCCTCTGGATGCTCGAGCAGGCCGATACCCACGTCTTCGTCATCTTCCCGGAGATCGCCGCCCTACGTGCGACGAGCCTCATGCTGGCCTACCTTGCCGAATCGGCCACCTTGCGCGCCCGCACTGCATACGTGGTCAACCACATCTTTCCCAAGGAGCTGCTGAAGACGCGCGACATCGAGAACCTGCTGCGTGCCAGGCCCGTCGCCGAGATCCCGTATACCGAGGTCGACATGGTGCGGGCCGTGAACGAGGGGGTGCCGCTCGTCATGAGTCACCCGACCGCGCCGGCTGCCTTGGCGATGCGCAGCGTCGCGCAGGCAATGATCGGCATCGAGACGCGGCCGATGGCGAATGGCGAGCCTCGACGCCGACGACCCTTCAGGCGCCGATAGGTTCGCATGCGCTTGCCTGCCTGCGTGCCGGCCGGGCGGGCGAGTGGTGCCGGAGGAGGGATTCGAACCCCCACGTCCACAAGGGACGGCCGGGTTTAAGCCGGCCGCGTCTGCCGTTCCGCCACTCCGGCGAGGGTTGATGAGTCTAGACGACCGAGGGCCTCGCAGGCTGGCGTACGAAGAGCCGGCCGCGCCAGGCGCATCGCAGACTACACTCGGAACGTGGGCGGAATGAATCCCTCAGAGGAGTGGCGAGAGCTTCTGACCGGCGAGCACAAGGGCGTGCTCGCGCTACGCCGCATGTTCGCTCGTGTGCCGTCGGCGCCGCACTGCAAGATGTGCCACGCACCGTTCGGCGGGATCGGTGGTTTCATCCTGGGGCCATGGTTCGGACCGTGGGAGCGTAATGCGCAGCTCTGCAAGAACTGCATGCGGTCGCTTACCAAGCAGGGTGTATGCGGCGCTGAGGTCGAGCTGTCGCTTTTGTTCGCCGATATCCGCGGCTCCACCGGTCTCGGCGAGCGGCTCCGGCCGGCCGAGTTCTCCGAGATCCTTTCCGCCTTCTATCGGATTGCGGCGGCGGCGATCGTCGCGAACGAAGGGGTCGTCGACAAGTTCGTCGGCGACGAGGCGATTGGGTTGTTCATCCCCGGCTTCTCGGGAGCGGACCATGCCGCCAAGGCGATCGCCGCGGGGCGGGCGATTCTGGAGGCCGCGAGCAGGACCGATGCATCAATGAGCGGGGCCATCCCGGTCGGCGCCGGCGTCCATACGGGGATCGCCTACGTCGGCAGCCTCGGGTCGAGCGCACAGATTTCGGACTTCACGGCCCTCGGGGATCCTGTGAACACGACGGCACGCCTTGCCTCGCTCGCCGAGGCCGGAGAACTCCTTGTGTCCGTCGAGGCGAGCGAGCGGGCTGGTCTCGATGCGACGGACCTCGAGCGCCGCACCGTTGACGTACGCGGCCGCGAAGCGGGCCTTGAGGTGTACACGGTGCGGACAAACACGACGGTCACTGCCTGAGCGTGCAGCCGGAGAGGTGGGGAGCGACCGGAGCGCGCTTCGATACCAAGGCTGTCGAGTTGGCTGTCAAACGTCACGACGCCCCTCCCGCAAGACGGCTCGGAGCGGCATATTCGTGCTCAGAATGATGGAGGCGACGACGGGAATCGAACCCGTGTACGCGGTTTTGCAGACCGCTCCCTATCCACTCGGGCACGTCGCCGCGGCACGCGATGGCTGCCCCGCGAGGATTCGAACCTCGGTTCACGGATCCAAAGTCCGCTGTCCTGCCAGCTAGACGACGGGGCAGCAGGTCCGCCTCCGAGGCTAGC
>JALYLE010000256.1 GCA_030774375.1 Chloroflexota bacterium
TCGGGTGGTGGCAATGGTCGGCGATGGGGTGAACGACGCGCCGGCTCTCGCGCAGGCGGACGTGGGCATCGCCATCGGCGCCGGGACCGATGTGGCGGTCGAGTCGGCGGGGATCGTGCTTGTGCGCGACGACCCGCGCGACGTGGTCGGTGCCATCCGGCTCAGCCGAGCGAGCTACCGCAAGATGGTTCAGAACCTCGGCTGGGCGACCGGCTACAACCTGTTGGCACTCCCGGTCGCCGCCGGCGTGCTGGCACCCATCGGCTTCACGTTGCCGATGAGCCTGGGCGCGGTGGCCATGAGCCTCTCGACGATCATCGTGGCAGCGAACGCACAGCTGCTCCGTGGGCTGCAGCTGCGGCCCCGTGGTGGAAGGGAGTCATCGGTCACCATGACCGCGTGATCCAACCGGGCGAGGTCATCGCGATCTTCGCCGCCGGCGTGGCGGCGGGCACCGCGAACACCATCGTTGGTTCTGGATCGCTCATCACCTTCCCAACGCTCCTGGCCTTTGGCTACACCCCGGTGGTGGCCAACGTGTCGAACACCATCGGTCTGGTGCCGGGCTCGATCAGCGGGGTGATTGGGTACCGTCGCGAACTGGCCGGGCAGGGTGGGCGGTCGTGGCGGTTGGGAATCGTTGCCGTCGCAGGCGGACTGAGCGGAGCGGCCCTGCTGCTCCTCCTGCCGGGGACATTTCAGCGCATCGTTCCGTTTCTCGTCCTGGGGGCGACCCTGCTCGTTGCGGTTCAGCCCTGGCTCGCCCGGACCCTGCCCCAGCTGCGGACCCGGGGTTCGACGGTCTCACCGCCGGTGCTGGACGGCGTCTACCTGGCGGGGGTCTACGGCGGCTACTTCGGCGCGGCGCAGGGCGTGATCCTGATCTCCCTGCTGGGCATCTTTCTCGACGACGACATCCAGCGGCTCAACGCCCAGAAGAACGTGATCACCATGCTCGTCAATGGCGCGGCGGCGGCGGTTTTCGTGGTGTTCGCCACGGTGGCGTGGCTGCCGGCGCTGCTCATTGCGCTGGGTTCGATCGTCGGGGGTCAGCTGGGGGCTGCCCTCGGTCGGCGCCTCCCGCCGAGCCTGCTGCGCGGCGTGATCATCGTCGTGGGGCTCATCGTGGGCGTCCGTCTGCTGGTCGGCTGACCGTCCGATCTAGAGGTCGGCGACCGCCTGCTGGATGGCGGCAGTTGCCTCGATCGGGTCGGCGTCCACCGGGAAGCGAAGCGGCGCACCGAAGACGACCTCGACGTCGCCGCGCCAGGCGGTTCCCGCGGTATCCGCATCGATGCGGCTGTGGCGGTTGATCTTCAGCCGCATCGGGACGACGGGGACCGAGCCCAGGATCGCGACCAGGCCCGTTCCGGACTTGAAGGGCTGCAGCGGACCGTCGACGGTGAGTTTGCCCTCCGGATAAATGAGGATGCTGAAGCCACGATCCAGGCGCGCCCCGAGAAGCTCGAGGCTGCGTCGCACGGCACCCTCGCGTGCCAGCGGGAATGCGTTGCCCAGGACCGCCGCAAGGAAGCCCCGCCACGGATTGCCAAAGATGGAATCCTTGGCGGCCGCAACCGAGAGCTTCCAGCGCCAGCCGACCGGGATGGCGCACAAGATCACGGCGTTGTCGTTGTGCAGGTGATGGTTCGGCGTAAAGAGGACCGGACCCGTGAGGCCGCGGAGGTGCTCTCGGCCTCGGACGGTGCGGCGATAGAAGATGGTGAGAAGGAGCTGGACGAACGTCTGCTGGATGGCGATGCCAACGGCGCGGACCAGCGGGTTGAGTGGCCAGCCGAAGATCCCTTCTTCGCGCTTGGCGCCGGCGGCCGCGTCGATCTTTTCCTGGACGTCTCGCAGCGTCGCTTCCTCGTCGATCTCGCTGTCGTCGAGGTAGGCGCCCAGCTCTTCTTCGATGAGGGTCATGAGCTCAACCCGGCCCAGCGAATCGAGCGCGAGGTCTGATGCGAGCCGCGCATCGGGCCCGACCTTCGACACGTCAATCCCCGGCATCCGCGCGACGAGCTTCTCGATGGGGCTTTGGACCGAGGCCGTTGAGCCCGCCGCGGTTGCCGCACCAGGCGCCACGTGCTCGGTCATCAGCCAGTCCATCAGTGCCGGCTTCTGCACTTTGAGCGAGACGGTGCGCGGGAAGTCCTCGTCCGGCCAGAGCGAGTAGCCCCGGATCTGCTGGTGGGCACCCAGTTCCGCATTGGCCGTCCGCAGGACGTCATCGGCCTCTGCCGGATCGCGCAGGATCAGGACCGCGTGAACGTGGTACTCGCCGCCCCCGCGTTCGAGCCCGACGACCACCGCCTCGCGGACGCGCGTGTCGAGAGCGAGGGTGTTCTCCACGTCCTCCGGGTAGACCTTCGTTCCATCCGGCAACGCCAGCATGTCGCGCTTGCGCCCGTGGAGGACAAGGAAGTTCTCCTCGTCAAGGGTGCCGAGGTCGCCGGTGTGGTACCAACCGTCTTGCAGGACGGTTTCCGTGATCTCAGGGCGCTCCCAGTAACCCTTGAAGACGTTCGGCCCGCGCGCGATGACCTCGCCGTCGGGAGCGATTCGCACCTCCACGCCGGGGATCGGTTGCCCGACCGTGCCGATCCGGTTGGCGTCCAGCCGCGTCATGGAGATGACCGGCGACATCTCGGTGGCCCCGTAGCCCTGCAGGGCGGTGACCCCCATCTCCTCCCAGCGCTGGGCGAGGAGCGGGTTCAGCGGGGCGCCACCCAGAGCAACGTAGCGCAGCGAGCCCATCTGGTGGATTACCGGCCAGAAGAGGATGCGTCGCAACGCGACTGGAAGGTGGCGGCCGATGGAGTGGAGACGTTCGAAGAGATCGTGCCGTCCGCTGGCGTCGACCCGTCGCTGGACGGCGTTATCCAGCAGCTTCAGCACCTGCGGCACGGCGAGCAGCATCGTGACGTGCTGCTCGCGGAAGGTTCGGGCCAGGACCGATGGCTGGAGGCTGGTGGGGTAGACGATCATCGCGCCGGCGATGAGGGGCGCCAGAAAGCCAGGATTCATGCCGTACATGTGAGAGAGCGGCAGGATCGAGAGGACGCGCGTCTCAGTCCCCAGCGGGACCACTCCCTGCAACGAGACGGAGTTGGAGACGATGTTGCGATGGCTGAGCATGACGCCCTTCGGTTGACCGGTGCTCCCCGAGGTGAAGACGATCTCCGCAAGGCCATCGGGATCGATGGTTGGGCGCTCCATGGGCGCTGAGGCAGGCGCGCGGTCGACGAGCGACTCAACCGTGATCACCGGCAGCTCCAGCCGGCTCGCAGCCTTCAGGGTCGGGAACGATGCCAGCACGAGCTTCGGCCGCGTCTGCGCCGCAAGCTTGGCGGTCAGCTCATCGGTACTTCGCACATCGACAGGGACCGATATGGCCTGAGCCCACTGGACGCCCAGCGAGGCGATTCCCCACTCCGGGCGCGGGACCGCCCAGATGAGGACGCGATCGCCCGGTCCGATCCCGGCCGTGCGCAGCGCGGTCGCGACGCGCGGCACCAGATCGCCGATCTCCGCGTACGAAAAGGTCCGCGTGCGAAAGGCCGGCTTGATGCGCAGTGCCGGTCGGTCGCCGTGATCGCGGGCGACCTGGGACACCAGCTCGGGTAGGGTTTCCACGCTCTCCTCCGTCATCAGCCTAACCCAGCGCCTGGGTGAAAAACATCTCCAGCCAGCCGGCGAATTCAGCAGGGCAGACGTTGTCCACCTGACCGTGCCCGGCCCCGTCGCACCATTCCAGCTCGATACGTCGGCCGGCCGCCCGGGCATCGTCGTAGAGGGCCTGGGTCCGCGCCGGCAGGTCCTCGCTGTCCGCGGTGCCGTGGGTCAGCAAGATTGGCCGCTGGCCCATGTCAGCAATCGCATCTGCCGGGTCGGCCGAGCCGAACCAGACGCCGGTCCGAATCCGCGCTGGGGTAGTTGATTGCCTCGTAGGCCCAACCGAAGCGGACGTCCGGGGTGCGGCAATCATGGCTTCGGTGCTCGTCCACCGAGACTGCCTGGCGGGATGCCTCGATGCCGACATAGCCCACGTACCCGAGCGCGTCGATCACGCTGATGCTCGCCAGGATCAGGCCGAACCGCCGCAAACTCACGATGGCCGGATGCTATGGATGAGCACTGCGGCCCGACTACGGGTCGCCCGGTCGCTTGGCGGCGTGACGGGCGGGATTTCGCTAACCGCGTTGATCGATGACGGCGACGCGGCCGGCTGGTGACCTGCAGCAACACTTCCCGAGCGCGCCACGCCGGAAGTCCTAGCCACGGGAGTACGACCGGGGTAGCATCGCGACCCAGATCGGGAGCCCGGGCCATCATCGGACCCGTCCCTGACGAGAGGGGACCACGTGAATCCACGAACCGCCCACCGTTCGACGCACCGCCTCGCCAGTCTCGGAACGATCCTTGCGCTCCTGCTGCTCATCGCAGCGCCGGTTGCACCTGCGGCTGGAGTAACGGGACCGGACGTCGTCATCACCAAGAGCGCTGACGCCAGCTCGATCAACTCGAGCAGCACCCTGCATTACACGCTGACTGCGAGAAACAGCGGGGACGCGAACGCCACCGGCGTGGTCGTGACCGACAACTCGATCGACTTCAACGACCTGCAGATCACGGGTCTCTCCACGAGCCAGGGCTCGTGCAGCGCGGTGGGCGCACAGAATGACATCACCTGTGCGATCGGCACGCTGCTCCCCGCTGGGCAAGCCATAGTGACGATCACCGCCCAGAGCAAGCAGTCGACCTGCGACGGAACCGTCCGCAACTCGGCCCGCGTGGCCGCCGGGAACGAGCCTGCGGCGAACCAGACGAACAACAGCAGCCCGCCGGTCGTGGTGACCATCACCGACTGCTCTGGCCCGCCCACCGATGGCGTCGACGTGACGATTACCAAGCACGCCTCCGCCAGCACGATCGCCGCGAACGGCGCTGCCCTGACCTACACGCTGACCGCGAACAACGACGGGACTCAGGCCACCGCGAACGGAGCCGTCCTGCGCGTGACCGACAACTCGATCGACTTCAACGACCT
>JALYLE010000257.1 GCA_030774375.1 Chloroflexota bacterium
GAGGGATTCCCGCTGCGGTACATCGGGACGGTCTCCCGTCCACAGGGTTGCCCGGACTGGGAGGGCCTCACCGGCCGAGTGGAATCGATCACCGAGGCTCAGCTGGACGAGCATGGCCTCACCGCTGAGAACGCCACGCTGTACCTGTGCGGAAATCCGGAGATGATCGTGGCCGTCGAGGAGATCGCGCAGCGACGCGGTTTCGAGCCCGAGCAGGTCCGTAAGGAGCTCTACTGGCCGAAGGGCCGAACGCATTGAGCGCCGTATCCACCGAGCGTCGACCTCAGCCCGCCTCGATACCGACGCTACAATCGGCGGACCCATGGGCACGCGCTTCTATCTGACCACCGCGATCTTCTATCCGAGTCCGGCGCCGCCGCTTCATTCGCTCTTCGAGGCGATTGGGGCGGATGTGCTGGCTCGATATCACCGGCTGTTCGGTGACGAAACCAGGCTGCTGACCGGCATGGACGAGCATTCGGCCCAGGTCGAGCCGCTCGCCCGCGAGCACGGCACCGATCCGCACTCCCTCGTCGATGAATGGGCGGCCACCTGGCGCGCCGGCTTCGACCGCTTCGACATCAGCTACGACCGCTTCATCCGCACCACGGATGCAGACCACGTCCGCGCATCGGTCGAGATGGTGAGGCGTGCGCAGGCAAACGGCGACATCTACAAGGGCACCTACTCCGGCTGGTATTGCCCTGGCGACAACGAGTTCAAGACCGAGTCGCAGCTCGTCGACGGTCACTGCCCGGACCACCCGACCCTCGAGCTGCAGTGGTTGGAGGAGGAGAACTACTTCTTTCGCCTCTCCGCATACCAGGAGCGGCTCGAGCGCCTCTTCGCGGAAGATCCGAGCTTCTGCGAGCCGGAGCACTTCCGCAACGAGGTGCTTGGCTGGCTGCGCGACGGGCTGCGCGATTTCTCCATCAGCCGTGCCGGGACCCAATGGGGGATCCCGTTCCCGGATGACCCTGAGCATCGCATCTACGTCTGGTTCGACGCCCTGACGAACTATGTGACCGGGGCCGGCTTCCCGGACGACCCCGACGCGTTCGCGAAATGGTGGCCGGCCGACGTGCACATCATCGGCAAGAACATCACGCGCTTCCACTGCCTCTACTGGCCGGCCATGCTGATGAGCGCCGGGCTGCCGTTGCCCCGCCAGGTCTTCGCCCACGGCTTCATGACCATCCGCGGCGAGAAGATGAGCAAGACGCGCGGGAACGTCATCCGGCCGGAAGACGCGGTCGCACTCTTTGGGGTCGATGGCGTCCGGTATCTGGTCCTCCGCGAGATCCCGTTCGACCGCGACGCGGATGTGACCCTTGACGGCCTCGTGCGGCGCTACAACGCGGACCTGGCCAATGATCTCGGCAACCTCGTCAACCGCACCGTGAGCATGTCCGGCCGATACCTGGGTGGCAGCCTGCCGAGTGTCAGTACCGCAGATACCCCCGCCGACCAGGAGCTGCGCGCAGCGGTCGAGGGCGCGATCGAGGCGTACCACGCTGCCATGAATCGCCTGCACTTCGACGAGGCGCTGGGCGCTGTCATGGAGGTCAGTCGTGCGGTGAACGGCTACGCGGAGTCGCAGGCTCCGTGGTCGCTGCACGGAGCCGGGGAGGCGGAGCGACTCGGGACGGTCCTGGCGGTGATGGCCGAGGCCTGCCGCATCCTGGGTCACCTGACGGCGCCCTTCACCCCCCAGGTGTCGCGGCGGCTCCTCGATCAAGTCGGGGTCCCGGCGCCATACGACGAGCGAGGAGCCGGCGGTCCCGGTCTCGGGACCCTCCTCGCCTGGGGCGCGAATGAGGCTGCGTGGCAGACCGGTAGCCCCCAGCCCCTCTTCCCGCGCGCCGAGCTTCCGGAGGAGGCGACGCCGGTCCTTCCGGCTGGGACGGCGACCTGAGCCGGCTGCGTTCCCCGGAGCGCCTGGAGGGGATCGTCGACTCGCATTGCCACCTGCAGCATCCTGCTTTCGACGCCGATCGTGACGCCGTCATCGAGCGCGCGCGCGCCGCGGGGATCACAAGGATCCTCGTGCCGGGTTGGGACTTGGCCTCCTCGGAGCGGGCGCTCGAGCTGAGGGCCGAGCATCCGGACCTGGTTCTCGCCGCGGTCGGCATCCACCCTCACGACGCCGCGACCACGGACGAGGCCGCATGGGCGCGCATCGAAGCGCTCGCCGCGGACACGGCCTGCGTCGCGGTAGGGGAGATCGGCCTCGACTTCCATCGCAACCTCTCGCCGCCCGAGGTACAGCTGGAAGCGTTCGCTCGCCAGCTGGCGCTCGCCGGCCGCCTGGGCAAGCCGGTCATCGTGCACGATCGGGACGCCCACCAGGAGGTGCGCGACAAGCTGCTTGCCTGGGCCCAGGCGCCGGAAGGCGCCCATCGGTCCGTTCCGGGCGTGATGCATTGCTTCTCCGGCGATGGACCGATGGCGACGGCGCTGGCCGCTGCCGGCTTCCTGATCTCCTTCGCGCTGCCTGTCAGCTTTCGGTCGGCCGTCGGACCACGTGCTGCGGTGGCCTCCCTGGCGGCGGACGCGATCCTGGTTGAGACCGATGCGCCCTTCCTCGGCCCGGGCTCCGGCCAGCGCAACGAGCCGACGACCATCTTGCGGGTCGCCGCCGAAATCGCGCGGTTGCAGGGCACGTCGGCGGTGGCGGTCGCCGCGCGAGCAGCGCGCGGCCTCGATGCGTTGATGGCCTCTCGCTGAGGCCTCGCCGGCGAATCTGGCACGCCGCGTGCGATATCGGGACGGCACATCGCCGAGCAGGGAAGGAGGAATCCGTGAGTCAGACAAATGTCAACGTTCCACCGCCAGGTTCGTCCCAGCCTCCCGTCGCGCCACCTCCCGATCAGGGAATGGGCTACGGGGTGGTGGTCGGCGTCCTGGTTGCACTCGTCGTCCTGGCCCTCCTCGTGTATTTCCTTCTCATCGCGCCGCCAGGCAACACCGTGACGCCGGGCGGCTCAACGAACCCCTCCACGGGCGGGAGCGTGCCGATCAGCACGCCTAGCGCCTCCAGCGCCGGCACGCTGCCGAGCGCGACTCCTCTGGAGACCGCCAGTCCATCGGCCAGCTAGGCCGCACTCTCCTCGCCGTTCTCAGCGCCCGCGCCCTGAGCCCGCGCACCGGGCCAGGGCGTTCGCGCCCCTCTCCTTGACAACGCGTCCCGCCAGCCGCGACAATGGGTTGGCACTCTCGTCGGTTGAGTGCCAGCAGGGGTCGGATCGGCTCAGCTGGCGTTCCCGCCGGAGTCCGCGCATCAGATTGGACCGGTTCCAACCCAACAAGGAGGCACCACGCACAGATGCCCACATCGGTCACCGCGACGGCGACCCAGCTGAAGCCCCTCGGGGATCGGCTCGTCGTCAAGCCAACCCCACGGGAGGAGATGACGAAGAGCGGGATTGTCCTGCCCGATACCGCCAAGGAGCGCCCGCAGGAGGGCACCATCCTGGCCGTCGGTCCCGGAGCCATCCTCGAGGACGGATCCCGAGGCGCGATGGACGTCTCCGTCGGCCAGAAGGTCCTCTTTCAGAAGTACGCCGGGACGGAGTTCAAGCTGGAGGATGAGGAACTGCTGATCCTCTCTCAGAAGGACGTCCTGGCCGTCATCGAGTAACACCAGCTC
The DNA here is from genome assembly GCA_030774375.1 of Chloroflexota bacterium. The sequence goes on from JALYLE010000257.1 coordinate 3,650, forward strand.
CGGTTCATCGGTACATCCAAGGCCGCCGGCGTCCTGACGCTAGCGCAAGTTGAGGAGGAATATTTCAGAAGTGCCTAAGCAGCTCCTGTTCGATGAGGAAGCACGTCGGTCCCTGAAGCGGGGCGTCGACAAGATGGCCGAGGCCGTCAAGGTCACGCTCGGGCCTCGGGGTCGGTATGCGATCCTCGATAAGAAGTTCGGCTCGCC
>JALYLE010000258.1 GCA_030774375.1 Chloroflexota bacterium
TGACGGTCGAGAAGAACCGTGGTGGCCAGGACAACGTGGATCTGGAGTACGAGAAGCTCTTCGAATACAGCTGCTTCGACCCCACCGGACGGGTCACGGCCGAGAAGCTGATCGAAGAGAGGCTGTACAACGAGTAGCCGCATGGAAAGTCCCGTCGACCCGTACCGCGTCCTCCAGGTCGCGCCGACCGCCGAGCAGGAGGTGCTTCAGGCGGCCTACCGCGCCCTGGCGCTGAAATACCATCCGGATCGGGATACGAGTGGCTACGCGACGCGGCGGATGCTCGAGCTCAACGCCGCATACGCGCTCGTGCGCGATGAGCCCACGCGGTCACATTGGGACCGGAGTCAGCGGTTGCTGGGCGCCACCCCCACCCAGCCTGGAGTCACGGCACCGCCGCGAACCCAGGGCGGTGGTGGTACGCGGATCACGTTCGGGCGATACGCGGGCTGGTTGCTGCGCGACCTGGCCAAACAGGATCCCGACTACCTGCGCTGGCTGAGTCGCCACTCGTCAGGGATCGCCTTCCGCACCGAGATCTACCAGATTCTGGGGAGCAAGGGAATCAGCGCCGCCTAGACCTCTCGGCCCGCCCCGCTAGACTCCGTCCGTGGCCCGCTCGACCCGATCTCCAGCGCCTCTGCGCGCGGTCTTCGTCGACATTGGCGACACCGTGATGCGTCCCAGCCCATCGTGGGAGCACATCTATGCCATGGCCTTCGCCGAGTACGGCGTGCAGGTCGATGTCGAGGACCTGCGTCGCGCCCTGCGCGCGGCCTACCACCACGGAGGATGGGGGATGGACGGCGGCTTCGAACCCACCGAGGAGACGAGCTTCCGACGCACCATCGAGATCGACCAGATGGCGATCGAGGAACTCGGCATCGGTCCAATGCCGGAGCCCTTCTTTCGCCGCCTCTCCCAGCTCTTCATGCTCACCAGCAACTGGCACATCTTCCCGGACACTCACGAGGCTCTCGCGGCCCTCCGCGAGCGTCACCTCGTCGTCGCGGCCGTCAGCAACTGGGTCTGGAACCTGCCCGAGCTCCTCCACTCCCTGGAGCTCGTCTCACATTTCGACTTCATCGCGGCCTCGGCACGCGTTGGATACGAGAAGCCGGATCCGCGATTCTTCACCTACGCCCTTGAACGAGCCAAAGCCCGGCCGGAGGAGGCCATCCACGTGGGAGACCACATCGATGCGGACGTGAGGGGCGCGCTGGCGTCGGGCCTGGATGCCGTCCTCATCGACCGGAATCATCGGTACACCTCGGCGGATCTCCCGCCCGGCGTCCCCCTCATCACCTCCCTCGCGGAGCTGCTTCCGATCGTCGATGCGCGCCTGGCCGCTGCCAGTGCGCGGGCCGCGGGCTGATGATCATGAGCGAGCGCGAGCCGACTTGGCGATGCTTCGTGGCGGTCCCCATCGGGGATCACCTGCGAGCCGATCTGGCGTCGGCCGTCGACGGCTGGCGGCTCGAGCGCGACGCGCCAAACCTGCGCTGGACCGATGCGGACGGCTGGCACGTCACGCTCGCCTTCCTGGGCCAGGTGCCACCGAGCCTTGTCGCGCCGGTTGCGGGTGCGCTGAGCAGCGTCTCGGAGAGCGCCGAATCGTTTCGGCTGGCCAGCGGACGCCTGGGAGCGTTTCCCTCTCCAAACCGAGCGCGCGTGATCTGGTATCGGATCGAGGACGACGGCGGGCGTCTTGCAGTCCTGGCCCGCGCGGTGCAGTCGGCCCTGGCGCCGCTTGTTCCACGCCTGGCGGACGAGGCATCGTTCCGTCCGCACCTGACGCTGGGGCGCACGCGCGACGAGCGTGGACTGCGGTTGGCCGAATGGTTGGCACGCCGTGAGGCTCCGGTCGGAAGCATCGAGGTGGATCGCGTGGTGCTGTATCGGTCGCATCTTGGTCGCGGTCCCGCGCAATACGAGCCGCTCGTCTCACTCCCCTTCGGAACACCGAGCCGAGCGAACGACCCCCTGAAGGAGGCATCGGTCCATGGCTGACGCAATCGGCACGCCAAGACAGATCGTCGTGGCGGTCGTGGGGGATGGCGATCCACGTGGCCCAGATGCGCACCGCATCCTGGAATGGGCTGAGGAGCTTGGCCAGTTGATCGCCCGTGGCGGGGCTGCGGTGGTCACCGGCGGGCTGGGTGGGGTGATGCGTGCTGCGTCCCGAGGCGCGATCTCGGGGGGCGGCTTCACGATCGGGATCCTGCCCGGCGACGACCCCCACGAGGCGAACGAATACGTTCGGCT
>JALYLE010000259.1 GCA_030774375.1 Chloroflexota bacterium
CGAGGTCGGCTCGTCGAGCACGAGCAGCTCCGGGTCATGCCCGAGCGCCTGGGCGAACGCCGCGCGGCGTTTCAGACCGAGTGACAGGTCACGGACGAGCGTAGCCGAGGCTGACCGGAGCTGCGGATCCAGGGCGCCAGGGTCTGCACGACGCCCGAAGGCCCGCGCCGCGAAGGACAGGTTCTCGCCAACCGTGAGGTCGTCGTACAGGCCCAGACTCTGAGGCACGTACCCCACGCGCGCGCGTGCAGCTCGGCTCGGCGGCTGGCCGAAGAGGCTGACGCTGCCCTCGCTCGGCGGCAACACGCCCAGCGCCATGCGGATCAGCGTCGTCTTTCCAGAGCCGTTCGCGCCGATGAGCCCGACGACCTCACCGACGTCGACCGCCATGCTGACGTCATTGACGGCGGTGAGACTGCCGAAGCGCCGCGTAACGGAGACGGTCTCGAGAAGGCTCATGCCGCCACGCCCGAGCTACCTTGAGCCTCGAGGGCGAGCTGGCCGATGACCAGCGCATCCTCCAGGCTTGGCTCGATCAGCCGGGCTCCGGGCGGAGCGGCGCCGTCCGGAGACCAGAGGCGCCACGACGCCCCATGCCGCCATGCAAGTGGGCTCGCCGCCCGCTCGGCCAGCTCGTACAGCTCCCCGGGCACCGAGCGCACGACGCTCCGGGGCGTGCCAGCGAGCAGGGTCCGTCCGCGCAGAAGCACCAGGACCGATGCGGCCCGTTCCGCCTCGTCGACGTAGGTCGTCGCCATCAATACGGCGGTGCCGTGTGCCGCCAATCCACCGATCAGGCGCCACAGCTCGGCGCGGCTCACCGGGTCCACACCAGTCGTCGGCTCGTCGAGGACGAGGAGCTCAGGCTCATGAATGACCGCCATCGCCAGGGCAAGCTTCTGGCGTTCGCCGCCCGAGAGCTGGCCGGCAAGTCGGCGGTGGGCCGCATGGAGCTGGGTCCGGCTCAGCAGCGCATCGATCCGGTCTCGCGCCTGTCGCCCACGAACGCCGTATGCGCCGGCGGCGAACGCGAGATTCTCTGAAACGGTGAGGTCGCCGTAGACTCCCGGCCCAGCCGAGACGTAGCCAATGCTCGTCTTCGCCGGCCGGCGGACGCGGCCGCCCTCCGGTTGCACCACGCCGACCAGCGCGCGGAGGAGGGTTGTCTTGCCAGCGCCATCGGCTCCTACCACCGCCGTCACCTGCCCCTCGCCCACCGAAAGGCTGACCCGGTCAAGGGCGAGGACATGGCCGAAACGGACGCTGATTCCGTCGACTCCCCATCCTGTCGCGCGGTCCTCCGGCGATCGGATGGCGTGCCGTCCGCCGCGGGTCATGCTGCCGCCTCCGTCCGCCTGCGTGCCGCTCGCCCGCCCGGGGCCTGCCCACCGGCGGGCGCCAGGTCGCGGTTGAAGCGCAGCACGGAGAGCCCAAAGACGATCACGCCCAGGACAGCCAGCATCCCCATCGGTAGCAGGAGGGAGTCGAGCGGAGCCGCGCGGAGCATCACGCCGCGCGCGATCTGCACGAAGTAGGTGAGCGGCAGCAGGTATCCGATCCATCGCACGCCAACCGCCACCGAGTCGAGCGGGAAGATCATGCCCGACAGAAGGACCTGGGGAAGCAGCGTCATGATCGCCAGCTGAATCGCCTGGCCCTGGTTCTGGCTGACGGTCGAGATCAGCACGCCCATCCCCAAGGCGACGAACAGGAAGAGGAGCGCGCCCAGCGCGAAGATCGGCACCGAGCCGTTGAACGGCACGCGAAATATGAGCAGCCCGGCGACGACCACAATCACCAGATCCACGATCGCCACGGCGAAGTACGGGAGGATCTTGCCCAGGAAGATGTCCCGCGCCCGGAACGGCATCACCGCCAGCTGCTCGAGCGTGCCCGTCTGCCGTTCGCGCACCACGCCGAGGCTGGTCGCCACCGTACCGATGAAGACGAGGATCATTCCCATCAGGGCCGGGACCATCACGTAGGACGTCTCGAGATTCGGGTTGAAGAGGATCTCCGGCTTGCCGATGGCGGGGCTGGCGGCGAGGACCCGGAGGGCTGACTGCGCACCGAACAGGTTTGCTCCGTCGAGCAGCGCTGCAGGATGCTGCGGATCGGCGATCAGAACGACCGTGACCTCGGCTCGCCGAAGTGCATCGACCGCCTCGTCGCGGCCCCAGTCGGCATGGATGGCAACCACATCAAACCGGTCAGATAGCTGCGCCTTCGCCGCCTCGGCGCCCGGCCCGGCGACGATCGTCCGCACGGAGGTGACATCGAAACGGGCGGCGTAGCCGAAGATCACGAGCAGGACCACCGGCAGGACGACCATCATTGCCACTGTCCGGCGGTCGCGACCCAGCTGTCGCAGCTCCTTGAGTGCCATCGCTAGCATCGGTTCGTTCCTCCTCGTGGCCCTAAGTCATCGGCTGATGAATTCTACAACCGATGAATTGCGAGTCAAGTGCCCCCCGACGCTGGCTGCTAATCCCATTTGCGATACGACCATTGGCGTCGGTCCAATCGGCGGCTGGGACCGCCTCGTTCGTCGCGGCGCAAACCACGCTTGCGAGGCGGCGATCGAGGCGAGGATGCGGATCAACTGTGAAGCCCTCGATCGTCGCAGTGCTAATCCCATTTGCACCCGGCGAACCGGGGCTGACTGCGCTGGCCCTTCATGGTGCCGTCACGCAAACGTCATGACCGGCGCCTACACTTTGCGCATGTTCTCCTTCCTGAACCCCTCCAAGTCCCGCATGCCATCGCCGACCGAAGCGCTCGGCGGCCGGCCCAACCCGATCCGCACCGCCGAGCACCACTTCGTGAATGGCGCCGCGCTCAAGCCTCCGTACCCCGCCGGCACCGAGGTCGCCGAGTTCGCCTTCGGCTGCTTCTGGGGCGCCGAGAAGGATTTCTGGGAGACCTCAGGCGTGGTCGTAACCGCAGTGGGCTACGAGGGCGGCTATACGCCGAACCCCACCTACGATGAGGTCTGCTCGGGCAAGACCGGCCACTCCGAGGCGGTTCGCGTGGTCTTCGATCCTTCCAAGGTCAGCTACGAGCAGCTCCTCAAGGTCTTCTGGGAGCACCACGACCCGACGCAGGGGATGCGCCAGGGCAACGACACGGGCACGCAATATCGGTCAGCGATCTTCCCCCAGACCGATGCGCAGGCCACCGCCGCCAAGGCCTCGCGCGACATGTACCAGGCCGAGCTGCGCAAGGCGGGCTACGGAGAGATCACGACCGAGATCACCGCGGCCCCCGAGTTCTATTTCGCGGAGGACTACCACCAGCAGTACCTAGCCAAGAACCAGAACGGCTATGCACTGCACAACGGAACGGGAGTGGCCTGCCCTATCGGGAGCACCGGCGTCAGCTTCCC
>JALYLE010000260.1 GCA_030774375.1 Chloroflexota bacterium
GAGTACGGGTGATGTCCCGAAGGATGCCGTCGGCCGCCCGACCTGGCTATGAGGAACTAGTACCTCCGGGTCTGCGCCCCGCACGACGCTACCCCCACTTTCCGCCCAGGTGCGGTCCAGTGCAGTACTCGGGCGGTACCCCCGGTCGACCGATGGTGGGCCGCTTTGGCGCTACCGCGCCGTGGCTTGATGCCCGCGGTGACGGTGGCCGGTTGGCGGCGTCTCCGCACCCAGAGCCTCGCCGGCCCGGACAAGCTCGCGACCCGCCCAACGACGAGCCCGCTCGCCAACTCGTGCGCTGCGCGAGGCGCGCATCGTGGCGCGGAGCTGTTCGGCATGCGCCTCGCCGCCCGAGCGGAGAAGATCGGTATTGAAGATCTCGAACATTTGGAAGTCTCCTTGGTCGCTGGCCGCCACCGGCCGATGGTTCTACGCGGAGTATCTTGACATCAAACGACCTGTCTCGCACACTCTACCAAAGCAATATCTTGACGTCAAGACTCTTTACGCGGAGAATCTGCCACGATGAGCATTCCGCGCAAGCGACACACGACCATCGAGCGCGACCATGTCGACGCCGTGCTGGAGATCTGGAAGCGGGAGCTTCCCGAGCTCGACCTCACGACCGAAGGGATCGTGGAACGGATCCAGCACGTCACCAAGGACCTGGATCGCGCCATGGAGGAGACGCTGGCGGCCCATGACCTGAATCGTGGCGAGTGGCGGGTGCTCGGTGCGCTCCGGCGCTCCGGTCCACCCTATCGTCGCTCGCCGGGGCAGCTCGCCCGCGAGATGGATCTCTCGTCAGGTGCCATGACCAATCGCCTCGACCGGCTGGAGGCGGCCGGATTGATTCGGCGGCAGCCGGATCCATCGGACCGGCGAGGGCTTCTGGTCGAGCTGACCGATGCCGGATGGCAGGCCTGGCAGGCTTCTACCGGGACACAGGCGACCAAAGAGGCTTTGATCGCCAGCGCCCTCATGGAGCGCGAGAAGGCCCAGCTGAACGTCCTTCTGCGGCGCCTCCTTCTCTCGGTCGACAAGACACTGGGCGCCACGCATCCACACCACCGCCAGGTGGCAATCGAGAAGCTTGAGGCCGACTAGGCCCGGCGCTCGCCAACCAGCCAGCGAGCGTACGAATTCACGAAGTCGCGCTGCGCCGGCGTCTCGACGGCCCCGGGATGGCGGACCCGGCGCACCTGCGCAATCGCGTCATCCGGGCTGATCCCAGCCTCCACCAGCGCGCATGCGGCGACCGTTCCCGTGCGCCCCACGCCGCCCATGCAGGCAACCGCGACGTCGCCCCTCGCGCGCGCATCGCGCAGGCGTGCCAGCAGGCTGGCCATGTCCGATGCGGTCGCCGGCGGCGAGCCGTCCGCCAACGGGTGACGTTCGACCTCGAGTCCCATCTCCGCCGCTCGTTCCACGATGCGCGGATCTCCCCAGCGGACGAGCTCCGTATCGTCGACCAGGAGAAGCAGATAGGTGATGCCTTGGCGCCGCAAGGCAGCCAGATCGGCATCGAGATCTCGCTCGTAGATGAGTCCCGGATAGCGATCCGAGGCCCCGTGCTTGCCCGGCATGAAGGTGAGGCCCAGGCGGCCCGGTACCGCATCGGCCATGACCGAAGCATCTATGAAGTCAACCCGGAGCTCGATCAGCGCTGATGCCTGCTCCAGCGGTTCGGTCCGTTCCCGATCGTCGGCGGGCACCGACATCAGTTCAGCTGCCCGTTTGTCCTCGGGCAGAAGTGGCCGGTCGGGTCGAGCGGCTGTCCGCAGAACGGGCAGGCTGGACGCCCGGCGGCCACGACCGTCGCCGCCTGCTCGGCAAAGGCCCGCGCCTGCGCGTGCGTCATTTCGACCCGCAGCAGGTCGACATCGGCCGATTCCGATGCCGGCTCAGCTTCGCCGGAGTCGGCAGCGTCGAGCTCCCCGGCGACGGGACGCGCCTCGATCGTCACCCTCGTTGACTCCGGATCCCATCCGATCGCGAGGGAGCCCACCTGGAAGACTTCGACGAGCGGATCCTCGAGCGGGCGCTTGTCGATGGGAGCCTCCTCGAGTTCGACGAGGCCCGCGGCGGCGGCGGCGGTCAGAAGCTCGCCGAGCCGCTGAGCGAGTGCCGCCACCTGCGTCTTTTCGACCGCAACGGTCACGACCGCCCCTGCCTGGCTCGCCTGCAGATAGAAGGCCCGTTGGCCCGGATCACCGACGGTGCCGGTCACGAACCGATCGGGGTTGTCGAAGAGAAAGAGCCGTCGCGCCACGAGCCCATCGTACTAGGATGCGGCGAGGATGCCGTTCCGCCGGGGCGCGA
>JALYLE010000261.1 GCA_030774375.1 Chloroflexota bacterium
GTTCTACATTGTCGTGAGCGGGGAAGCGGACGTGATGAACGGCAAGAGGCGCCTGCGGCACCTCGAGCCCGGCGACAGCTTTGGGGAGATCGCCCTGCTCCGGGACAGCCCTCGGACGGCAACTGTCCGCGCGGTCGGACTCGTCGAGACGCTGACACTCCATCGAGTTGACTTCGTCTGCGCTGTGACCGGGAATCCCCAGGCCGCAACGGCCGCTGGAGAGGTCATCGAAGGGCGCCTGGACGCATCTCCCTCGGCTGGCCCGGCCTAGTCGTCGGCTGGCGGTCGGGCATCGGAGGGCCCCGGGGCGTGGGAGGCTTACGCCGGCAGAAGAGTGACCCAGGCGGCGATCCGATCCAGCGCGTCGTCGAGGACCGGACCGATGCCGTGGCGGACGCCGGGGTAGGTGACCAGCTCTCCCTCGGGGAGGCGCGTAACGGCTTTCCGCAGCAGCTCGATCCGCGCGAACGGGTCTGACTCTCCCGACAGGAGGAGCACCGGACAGTCGATCCGCGACCAATGAACCGTTCGCGCATCCCACGTGTCCGGCAGACCAGGCCGATGAAGTGGGTACGAGAGCAGGATCAGCCCGGCGTACCGGGCGTCGGGCTGCGCCGCCAGCAGGCTCGCCACGCGGCCGCCGAAGGAGTGGCCACCGATGATCGTCTGCGCCGCCGTCTCGAGAGGCGCGGCGGCCTGGTAGACGGGTATGGCCCGCTCCACTGAGCCACGCGGCAGGCTGACGGCACGCGCCTCGATTCCGCGCCGACGCAGGCCGCCGACATGGGGTGCCATGCTCGCCGCCGTACCGGAGGCGCCGTGCGCCAGCAGGACCGTTGCAGTCATCCCCGCGACGATACCCGGTGGCGTCCCTTCGTACACCTGACACACGCGCGTCACAGACTGGAGTTCAATGGCGACGAACATGACGCGCTCGCTGCCCCGAACCCTCGCCGCGGTCATCGGCCTCCTGGCCGGTTCTGCGGCTCTGGGCACCTGGGAGCTGCTCGCCGGACTTGTCGACGGCATCGCGTCGCCCATCGCGACCATCGGCGCCCTCGTCATCGCCCTCCAGCCCCCCGGCGCCCAGCCGCTCGTCGTCAGCATCTTCGGGACGGCGGACAAGCTCGCCCTGAACCTCGCGGTCCTCCTCGTCGCATTGCTGGGCGCTGCCACCCTGGGACTCCTCGCTCGCCGTCATTCGAGCCTGGCGGAGGCGGGATATGCGATCGCGGGCACACTCGCTTTCGCCGCCTCGCTGCGGGACCCCCTGAACGACTGGTTGCCGACGCTCGTGGGCGCTGCCCTGTCGGTTGGCGTGGCGATCTGGCTGCTCCGCCGGCTCATTCGGATCGCGCACGGCGCGACCGCGGCCCCCGCTGCCGAGATGCCGGACTGGTCGCGGCGCCGGTTCATCGGGACATCGGTGGCAGTCGGCGTTTCGGCACTCGCGGCCGGCACCGTTGGTCGGGTCCTGCTGGAGCGGCGAGCGGCGGCCGTCGCCGACGTTCCCCAGGTGCCGGGCCCGGTCGAGACTGCGGCGCCGCTGCCGGCGGGCGCAGCCCTCGACGTACCGGGGATCACGCCGCTGGTCATCCCCAATGCCGACTTCTACCGGATCGACACCCAGCTCTTCACACCGCACCTCTCGGCCGTGGACTGGAAGCTGACGGTCACGGGGAAGGTCGACCACCCACTGACGCTGACCTATGACCAGCTGCTGGCGATGCCGCTCCACGAGGAGTACGTCACCATCCAGTGCGTCTCGAACGAGGTCGGCGGAGACCTCGTTGGCAATGCCCTGTGGCGTGGCGTGCGGCTGAACGATGTGCTCGACCGTGCCGGGGTACAGGCCGCCGCGACCCAGCTGGTAGGGCGCGCCTTCGACGGCTGGACTGGCGGCTTTCCAACTGCCTGGCTTGCCGGATCGGACCGCGAGGCGCTGATTGCGGTGGCGATGAATGGCGAGCCACTACCCCCGGCCCACGGCTATCCGGCGCGCTTGATGGTCCCCGGGCTCTACGGCTACGTATCGGCCACGAAGTGGCTGACGAACATCGAGCTCACCACCCTCGAGGCGTTCGACGGCTACTGGATACCCCTGGGCTGGGCGAAGCTGGGTCCCATCAAGACTGCCTCCCGGATCGACGTGCCGCGGCCTGATCAGAACCTCGTGGCTGGCGCGCTGCCGGTCGCCGGCGTGGCCTGGGCACCCGACCGTGGGATCAAGGCCGTGGAGCTGCAGGTCGACGACGGACCGTGGCTGCCGGCCGAGCTCTCGACGCCGATCTCCGCATCCACCTGGGTGCAGTGGCTTGTTCGCTGGAGCGCGACGCGCGGCCGCCACCAGCTGCGAGTTCGCGCGACCGATGGCGACGGTACCGTCCAGATCGCCAACGTGCAGCCGCCCGCGCCGAGTGGCGCCACCGGCTACCACACGATCTCGGTTCAAGTCAGCTAGCGCGTCCGCCTGACAAGAAGAATCCGCCGCCCGACTGCCGCGGGCGACGGATCATCGTCTGCGACCTTCGCTAGGGCCGGTGCGAGAGCCCCTGCTCGTTGTGTGCGGCAGCCTGTGAGTTGGCGTGCTCGCTGGAAACGGCAGCACCCCAATCCTTGGCGATTGAGCTCACGAACTCGCCATGATTCGCCCAGTCGCCTTCCGGCGTTGGGCTGCTGGCGGCAGCGGAGACGGTGGCGCCGTGGGTATCGCTGCTCTCGTCGCTCGGTTGGCTTTCGTCGGTCGGCTGATCGAGCGAGGGCCCTTCGGGGATGCGCCACATCGGCACGGCGCGGTCGGATGCCGCCTGTGCCGTCGCGATTCCGGCGTCCGAGGCCGAAGGCAGCGAGTGCGCGACGGCGACGCCGGCGGTGATCGCAATCAGCGCGATGGCGGTAATCAAACTGCGAAATCGATGCATGATCTGGTCCGATCCTCCAGTGGTCTCGCTGGGCGGGTCACTTCTCTTAACGTATGCGGCGGGCCGGCGTTAGCCGTCCAGAGGACCCGGGCGACGAAGCCGGGGCCGACTTGTGCTCAGGGCTGAGCGTGACAGAGCGCACAATCCTGGACGTGCCAGGAGGCGACAACACATGACGGAATCGCGCGCGCCGATCGCCCCGCCCGGCTGGAGAATCTTCAGTCGCGATGGGAACGAGATTGGCACCGTGGATGCGGTATTCGCCGATTACCTGCTGGTCCGCACATGGGGCCTGCTGCCCGTCGACCTGTATGTCCCGGTCACGGCCGTCGTGGCGTCGGGCGGGGGTCGCGTGATCGTCGACGCAGCGGCGGAAGGGGCCCACGCCCTCTGGCATCGACCCCTGAAGCGCGCGCCACACGACTGATCAGGCCCGCCCGCCTGGGGAACGCTACCCTTCCTGCATGCCGGACCGCTTCGACGAGGATGTCCTGAGCCGCCTGCGCAAGGCGGGCGAGGTGTCGATCGAAACCTCCCGCGGCGCGGGAGCCCCTGTCCATCGGACCGTGATCTGGGTGGTCGTGGACTCCGAGGGCCGGGTCCTCATTCGCTCCTACCGCGGGGCAACCGCGCGGTGGTTCCGCGAGACGGTCGGCAATCCGGCGGTGGCACTCGTCCTGGGCGGCGAATCGATTCCGGCGACGGCGCTGGTGGCGACCGACAACATTCGCATCGAGGCGGCGAGCCGCGGCTATATCCGGAAGTATCCGAAGGCCCGGGGACTGTCGGGCATGTTGGCCGACGAGGTGCTTGGTACGACGCTCGAGCTCATCCGACGCTGAAGCGCGCCGAGCCGGACGTCTCGACTCCAATGCGCGGGGCATCGCCGCTCGCTTCGGTCTGCGGTACCCTAGAACACGTGCAGATCACGAGGCGCTAAATGAGCACCGATGAGCGTGCCGAGACCTTCTACACGCACGTGAAGGGCGGTGGCAAGGTCGAGGCCGACGACTGGATTCCGGACGACTATCGCGCCGCGGTCCTCAAGTTCGTGGAGATGCACGCCAACTCAGAGCTGATGGGCGTCTTGCCCGAGCGCGACTGGATCCTGCGTGCCCCAACTCTGCGCCGGAAGCTGGCCCTGACCAGCAAGATCCAGGACGAGGTCGGCCACGCGCAGCTCCTGTACCGCGTGGCGGAGGACCTCGGCAAGCCGCGCGAGCGGATGTTCGCCGACCTGCTCGCCGGGAAGACCAAATTCCACAACGTGTTCCACTATCCGACGCACTCGTGGGGGGACGTGGGGATCATTGCCTGGCTGGTCGATGCGGCTGCGATCGTGAGCCAGCAGGCGCTCCGCGACTCCTCGTATGCGCCGTACGCGCGGACGATGAAGAAGATCTGTTGGGAGGAATCGGTCCACATCATGCATGGGCGCGATGTGGTGCTGACCCTCATGAACGGGACGCCCCGGCAGCGGGAGATGGTCCAAGAGGCGCTGAACCGATGGTGGGGCCCCCTGATGCAGATGCATGGCCCGCCCACGAACCCAGCCACGGACCGGGATCTGATCTGGAAGATCAAGACGAAGGGCAACGAGCAGCTGCGCCAGGAGTTCCTGTCGATCTACGTGCCCCGTATCTGGGAGCTCGGCCTGACCGTTCCCGACCCTGCGCTCCGCCATGACGAGGCATCCGGCCGCTGGCAGTACACCGAGCCGGATTGGGACGAGCTTCGTTCGGTCGTCACCGGCCACGGCCCGATGTCGCAGGAACGGCTCGCCTTCCGACGCACGAATTACGACCAGACCCAGTGGGTGCGCGACGCGATCCTGGGACCAGCCGTAGCCGTAGCGTGACCTCGCTCCGGGGTACGCTTGCGCGGTGAATGATGGGCCGGCGCCATCGGACCAGGTGTGGGAGGTCTTCCGCCAGGAGGCGGAGGGCGATCCGATGATCCACTCAGGGAACGTTCGAGCCCCCGACCTTGAGCTAGCCACCCACTACGCGCGTGAGTTCTACGGGCGGCGCCAGGAGAGCCATCGCCTCTGGATCGTCCCGCGCGAGGCGATCTTCGAGCTCGACGACCCTGACCTGCTGAAGCCACCCTTCGACCGGTCCTTCAAGCGACCCGGCGGGTACCTGATCAAGCACAAGCTCGAGGCGGCGAAGGCTCGGGCGGAGAAGGCTGAATGAGCGACGCGCAGGCCGCCGCCGGGCTCACGCCGGCAACCAGGGATGCCCTCGCCGAGCTGCTGCTGACCATCGCCGACGACGAGTTCGTCATCGGGTTTTGGGATAGCGAATGGACCGGCATCGCGCCGATCCTCGAGGAGGACGTGGCGACCAGCTCGATCAGCCAGGATGAGATCGGCCACGCGCGTGCCCTGTACGAGCTGCTCGCCGAATTGACCGATGACGACGCGGACCGGATCGCCTTTGGTCGCGAGCCAGAGGCCTTCCGGCATTCCGCCCTGCTGAATCACGCCCGCACGGACTGGGCCTTCAGCGTCGCGCGCCGCTACCTGTACGAGACGGCGGATGCCGTGCGCCTCGAGGCGCTCAGCCGTTCCTCGTACGAGCCGCTTGCCGGGCTCGTCGCCAAGATGCGACGCGAGGAGCGCTACCACCTGATGCACCTGGACGCCTGGTTGCGTCGCCTGGCGGACGCCGGCGGAGAGGCGCGCAATCGACTCGCGGATGCGTTGGCCAGCCTCTGGCCGGACGCCATGACGATCTTCACGCCGCTCGCCGGCGAGGACGCCCTGGTCTCCGCCGGCCTCCTACCTGAACCGATGGAGGCGCTGCGGGAGCGCTGGCTCACCCAGATCGTTCCCGTCATGGAGGGGCTGAGGCTACCGGTCCCTTCTGTCGAGCAGCGGGCCGCGCGACCGAGCAACCGGGGACGGACGGAGCAGACCGATGACTTCCGCTGGCTCCACGGTGAGTTCACGATGGTCGCCCGTTCGGAGGAGGGCGCCACATGGTGATTGCCGCACGAGCTCCGGCCTCCGATCCGCGGGAGGCGGCCATCTGGGCCGCCCTTGACGAGATCGCGGATCCGGAGATCCCGACCATCAGCGTTGTCGAGCTGGGCGTGATCCGGGGCTTTACGTTCGAGCCCCGACCAGAGGGCGGGGAGCGGCTCACCGTCGAGCTGCTGCCGACCTTCATCGGCTGTCCGGCAATCGAAATGATGCGCGAACAGGTGGGAGAGCGCCTGCGCTCGCTGGATGTCGCCGACGACATCGAGGTTGGTATCAGCTTCGCCGAGCCGTGGACCTCGGATCGGATCAGCCCGGCCGGTCGCGAAAAGCTGCGGGCATCGGGCTTTGCCCCGCCGACGCCTATCGCGCTCGCGGCGCCATCGGTCGATCCTGGTGACCTGCTGACGATGCTGGAGATTGCCGTCTGTCCGTACTGCGGATCGCGGAATACGACACTCGACAACCCGTTCGGACCGACCCTGTGCCGGGCCATCTACCACTGCGACGCCTGCCACCAGCCGTTCGAGCAGTTCAAGACCGTCTGAGCGCAGCGATGCGCTACCCTTCGCGGCATGTCGATCGACGCTGACGAGGTCCGATCCGCCGCCGCCGAGATGCTCGACGCAGGCGCCCACGACGCCCTCGACACCATGCGCCACTCGGCAGCTCACGTCATGGCGGCGGCTGTCCTCCAGCTCTTTCCGGACGCCAAGCTCGGGATTGGTCCGGCCATTCGCGACGGCTTCTACTATGACTTCGACCTGCCGCGGCCACTGACCCCCTCTGACCTCGAGGCGATCGAAGCCAAGATGCGCGAGCAGGTCGCCGCCAACCTCCCCTTCGAGCGTTCGGAGGCCTCGCGCGAGGAGGCCCTGCGCGACCTGGAGGCCGCCGGACAGCCATACAAGGTGGAGATCGTCAGCGAGCTGTCCGAGGCGGACGGAAGCGTCATCTCGTTCTACCGCCATGGCGACTTCATCGACCTGTGCCGCGGACCGCACCTGACATCCACGGGCGACCTGGGCCCATTCAAGCTCCTGACCAGCGCCGGAGCCTACTGGCGCGGTGACGAGAAGCGGCCGATGCTGCAGCGGATCTACGGGACGGTCTGGGAGAACCAGGACGACCTGGATCGGCACCTGTGGCGCCTCGAGGAGGCGAAGAAGCGGGATCATCGGCGGCTCGGGCGCGACCTCGACCTCTTCACCTTCCACCCGGAGTCGCCGGCGGCCCCCTTCTGGCACCCGCGCGGCATGGCGCTCTGGCGGGCGCTTGAAGGCTGGTCACGCGAGGTCCGCCAGTCCGGGGGCTTTGCCGAGGTCCGGACGCCGAGCCTGGTGCGGCGCGAGCTCTGGCAGGAGTCTGGCCATTGGGACCTGTACCAGGACAACATGTTCGTCCTCGACGCAGATGAGCACGTCTCCGGCTTGAAGCCGATGAACTGCCCGGAGGAGATCCTGGTCTACAAGACCCGACCCCGCTCGTACCGGGATCTGCCGATCCGCTTCAGCGACTACTCGACGCTCTTCCGCAAGGAGCGAACCGGAGCACTGGCGGGCATCTTCCGTGTCCGACAGCTGACCCAGGACGACTCGCACGTCTTCTGCCGCGACGACCAGGTGATCGACGAGATCAACCTCGCCCTCAGCCTGGTGCGCAAGCAGTACGAGCCCTTTGGGCTGGAGCCTCGGTTCAAGCTGTCGACGCGACCGGAGAAGCGCCTGGGATCGGATGAGTTCTGGGACATGGCCGAGGGGAAGCTGCGTCAGGCGCTCGAGGCCGCCGAGATCTCGTACGCGGTCGATGCGGGCGGCGCCACCTTCTACGCGCCCAAGATCGACGTCTTCGTTGACGACGCGCTTGGCCGGGAATGGCAGCTCCCGACGATCCAGCTCGACTACCAGCTGCCGCAGCGGTTCGATCTCGAGTACCGCACGGCGGACGGACATTTCGAGCGTCCAGTGATGATCCACTACGCGATCTACGGGACCTTCGAGCGGTTCACCGGCGTCATCACGGAGCACTACGGCGGCGCCTTCCCCGCGTGGTTGGCACCGGTGCAGGCCATGGTCATTCCCATCGCCGACCGTCACGTGGACTATGCGACAGAGGTGCGCGATGCGCTTGCCGCGGCCGATATCCGGGCCGAGGTCGACGACCGGTCCGAGCGGATGCAGGCCAAGGTGCGTGATGCGCAGGAGCAGCACATCCCGGTGATGCTGGTGGTGGGGGATCGGGACCAGGAGGCCCGCGCCGTCAGCCCCCGACTGCGGACCGGTGAGGCGTCGCAGGGGGTCCCGCTCGACGAGTTCGTGGCGGATCTTCACGGTCGCATACAACGCCGCGAGCTCTGGCCGTACGCGGCCGAGGAGGGAGCGCCGAGGTGACCGCGACGCGGTCCGCCGTGGCGTGATCTTGCGCCGATGAGGAAGATGCGAGCCGTGGGTCAGCTCGCGCTGCGCAGCCTGGACCCACAGCATTGCGCCGAGTTCTACGAGCACGCCTTTGGCTTCCGAGTTCGGGCCTCCGATGAGGCCGGCGTCGACCTGGAGCTCGGCGGCTTCGAGCTCTCCTTCCGCAAGGGCGCCAGCGCGACGCGCGACGGGCTGCAGATTGGCTTTCGAGTCGACACCGCCTCCGAGGTCGACGCGTGGGCACAGGAGCTCACGCAACGCGGATTTGCCGTCATCGCGCCTCCCAGTGGAGACCGATGGGAGGGGAGTCGCTCCTTCCGAGTCGCGGACCCCGATGGGCGCCAGGTGGCGGTCTTCTACGACTATCCCGGCTAGATCAGGCGCCTCGCTTCAGTTCTGGTTGGCAGCTGGGGCAACTAACGGCCACGCAGAGCCCGCAACTTGGCATCCATTTGCCGGCAGTGGCAAGGGCCCGCCACCAGAGACGTCGAAAAGGGCCCATTTAGCCCTCCTGATCGCCGTTAGTTGCCTGTCTGGCAAACGCGGCCTGTGAATGCCCATCCCGCCGGTCGGCGGGCCATGCACGACGCGTCGGCTGGAGTCGGGTTCGTTGACCATCCGTTCGATATCGGTGTATAGTCGCCCGACGTTTTCGCGCAGATGTGGGCCACCCGTCCGATCGGCTGGTGGCCTGTTTGTTGAAGGAGCGGCCGCACAATAGCTAGGGATCTCCGAATCAACGAGATGATCCGCATCCGCGAGGTTCGGGTCATCGACGATGAGGGGCAACAACTGGGCGTCATACCCACGTCCCAAGCGCTCAGCCTGGCCCAGGAGAAAGGGCTCGACCTCGTGGAGGTCGCGCCAACCGCGGTCCCGCCGGTCTGCCGCATCCTCGACTACGGCCAGTACAAGTACGAGCTGCAGAAGCGCGAGCGCGAAGCAAAGAAGAAGCAGAAGTCGCAGACCTTCAAGGAGATTCGGCTCCGGGTCAAGATCGACGTCAACGACCTGCGGACCAAGCTGCGACGGGCCGGCGAATTTCTGGACGACGGCGACCGCGTCAAGGTGACGGTCCAGTTTCGTGGACGCGAGATGACCCACGCCAACCTTGGTCGGGACCTTCTCGATCGGGCAGCCGCCATGCTGACCGAGCATGGAACGATTGAGCGGGCGCCGCTCCTCGAAGGTCGAAGCATGTACATCGTGATGGCCCCCATCGAGAAACGGGCCGAGAAGAAGAGCGAGCGAGGCGACGACGGCGCGGTTGCCACCGCTCCGGACGCGACCGGAGCAGGCGGGGAGACGATCGGACAGGCGCTGGCGGCCAAGGGACGAAGGATCCCGGCGCCAGAACCGGCACCGGCGTCGGAGCCAGCCGAACCCGCCTCGACGGACAGCGCATCGGTGGAGACCTGATACGTGCCGAAAATGAAGACCCATAAGGGGACGGCCAAGCGGTATCGCAAGACCGGATCCGGCAAGTGGATCCGGCCTAAGGCGTGGCGTGGCCATCACCTCGAGATCAAGTCGAGCAGCCGTAAGCGGCGCTACGCCGGGAAGGCGATCGTGAGCCCGGCCCACGCGTCACAGCTCGAACGCCTGCTGCCGTACGCGAAGGGCTGACAAATGGCTCGCGTGAAGCGCGGCGTCGCCGCACACAAGCGCCACAAGCGTCTCCTCGCCCAGGCAGCGGGCCGTCGCGGTACGCGCTCGAAGCTCGTCCGGCCGGCTCGTGAGGCGCTGTTCCACGCCCTGGTCTATGCGTACCGTGACCGCCGCGACCGGAAGCGCGACATGCGCCGCCTGTGGATCGAGCGGATCAACGCCGCGGCCCGCGAGCACGGCCTGAGCTACAGCCGATTCATGGCGGGGCTCAGGACGGCGGGCGTCGAGGTCGACCGCAAGATCCTCGCCGACCTGGCGATCACCGATCGGACTGCCTTCGCCCAGATGGTCGAAACCGCGAAATCCTCGTTTAGCAGCTAGCCGGCGCTCGCGCCGGCACGTCGGCCCTGTCCCGTTCGCCGGGACGGGGCCGTTTGTTTTCATCGATGATGGAGACCGGATGGACCGATGGCTGACGAGGCTGACGAGGCGATGACCCCGGCCGAGCTGCGGGCGGCTCTGGAGCGCATTCGCTCCGAGGCACCGGGTCGCATCGTGGCCGCCACGGATACGACCGCCCTCGAGGCGACGCGCATCGGGCTGCTCGGCCGGCACGGCGAGCTGACCGAGCTCCTCCGCCAGCTTGGAGCAATCGACGCCGGAGAGCGGCCATCCATCGGTGCGCTCGCCAACGAGGTGCGAGGCGAGGTTGAGGCCGCAGTCGCCGGCCGCGCGCAGGAGCTCCAGTCAGGGGACCTGAACCTTCGGCTGGCGAGCGAGGCGATCGACATGACGCCACCGGGACGACCCCTGCGAGTGGGACGCCTCCACCCGACGATGATCGTCGAGCGCCGTCTGCGCGAGATCCTCCATGGCTTTGGGTTCGAGGTCTTCGAGGGACCCGAGATCGAGACCGATTGGTGGAACTTCGAGGCGCTGAACATCCCGCCGGATCACCCGGCGCGCGACCTGTGGGACACCATGTACGTCGCCGAGCCCGGCAGCTGGGAGGCGGGAGCGCCTCGCCCCGCGGAGGACGGAACAATCCTGCGGACACACACCAGCCCGGTCCAGATTCGCGCCATGCACGCGCTCGAGCCACCGATCCGGGTGATCACGCCGGGCCGCTGCTACCGCTACGAGAACGTCGCCGCCGACCGGAACTTCGAGTTCTTCCAGGTCGAGGGGCTGGTGATCGACCACGACACGTCGCTCGCCGATCTGAAGGGGATGCTCGAGCAGTTCGCCAAGGCGCTCTACGGCTCCGACACGCGGACGCGCTTCCGCCCCGGCTATTACCCGTTCACCGAGCCGAGCGTCGCCTTCGACATCGGCTGCCTGGTCTGTGGGGGCGCGGGGTGTGCCGTCTGCAAGCGGACCGGCTGGGTGACGCTGCTGGGGGCGGGGATGGTCCACCCACGGGTGATCCGCAACGGGGGCCTCGATCCAGACGAGTACCAGGGCTACGCCTGGGGAATGGGGCTCGACCGGATTGCCGTCAATCGGTACGGCATCGCTGACCTCCGGCTGCTGATGGGCGCCGACCTGCGATTCCTCGACCAGTTCGCGGAGGGCCGCTAGCCGTGCGCGTGCCGCTCTCGTGGCTGCGCGAGTACGTCGATGTCTCGCTCACTCCTGACCAGCTCGCGGAGCAGCTGACGCTGCGCGGGATGGAAGTCAGCGACATCGAGGTGAGTGGCGCCGGCTGGACCGATGTCATCGTCGGGCGGCTCCTGAGCGTCGAGCGACACCCGAACGCCGACACGCTATGGGTGACTCGGGTCGACGTGGGGAGCGGCGAACCCCTCGAGATCGTATGCGGCGCGCAGAACATCGCGCCGGGGCAGCTGGTGCCGGTGGCGCTTCCCGGATCGGTCCTGCCGGGCGATCGCCGGATCGAGCGGACGAAGATCCGCGGCGTGGTCAGCAACGGCATGCTGTGCAGCCCCATCGAGCTGGGCCTTGGTGCCGACGCCGACGGCATCCTGATCCTGGGCACGGACGACGAGCACCCACTCGGCAGCGATGTGCGGTCGCTGTACGGCGAGACCGTGCTCGACGTCGACGTCAAGCCGAACCGCGGCGACGCGCTCTCCATGGTGGGCCTGGCCCGCGAGGTCGCCGCGATGACCGGAGCCACGCTTCGGGTGCCATCGGTCAGCGTGCCGGAGGCCGATGACGAGACCGCGAGCCACGTCAGCGTGACCATCGAGGCGACCGACCTTTGCCCGCGCTTTGCGGCGCGCTTCTTCAGCGACGTCGCCAACGGGCCCTCCCCGGATTGGATGCAGCGGCGCCTCCTGGCCGCCGGAATGCGCCCGATCAGCGCAGTCGTGGACGTGACGAACTACGTGATGCATGAGCTGGGTCAGCCGATGCATGCCTACGACGCCGATGGCATCCCCGGCGGGCGCATCGTGGTGCGTCGCGCACGTTCCGGCGAGCGGCTGGTGACCCTCGACCACGAGGACCGGAGCCTCGACGAGCGGATGCTCGTGATCGCGGACGAGGCGCGTGCGATCGGCCTGGCCGGGATCATGGGTGGCGCCGACACCGAAGTTGGTGAGGCGACCACGAAGGTCATCCTCGAGTCCGCGATCTTCCACGGACCAACCATCCGCAACACGGCGCGGCGCCTCGGTCTGCGCTCCGAGGCCAGCATGCGCCATGAGAAGGGGATCGCCTGGAACCTGCCCCGCGCCGCTGCGGACCGGGCGGCGCAGCTGATCGCGGAGACCACCGACGCACGGGTCGCGTCGGGGATCGTCGACAACGATCCAGAACCCAAGCCGAGCCTCGTCGTCCGCGGCAGTACGGCGCGCGCGGAACGTCTGCTCGGGATCCCCGTCACGGTCGAGGACATGGGGGAGCTGTTGCGGCCGCTCGAATTCGAGGTGGCGGCCAGCGGCGATCCGGATGGGTACGCGGTGACGGTGCCGCCACATCGGCTCGACGTGGACGAGCCGGCCGACGTCGCCGAGGAGGTCGCCCGGGCGTACGGCTACGAGCGGATCACCGGACGGCTCCCGTTCGCCTCGCTGCCACCCTACCGCCCCGATCCGTCCGAGCCCCGCCACCAGGTTCGCCGCGTGCTGGCCGGGCTGGGGTTGCACGAGACGGTCACGCATGCGCTGATCGGTGCGGACGACCTGACGCGGAGCGGGTATGACGCCACGGAACCCAGACTCGTTCGTGCGGCGAATCCGCTCTCCGCGGAGCACGTGATCATGCGTCCAGGCTTGTATCCATCGCTCCTTGCCTCACTCGCCGAGAACGTACGTCAGCGACGCGCCGACGCGTGGCTCTTCGAGGTCGGGAAGGTTTACTGGCACGACCTCAGCGGGAGTGCCCCGCCCGATGCGGAGACCGCAGGGACCGGCCGCTTCGAACGCTGGGAGCTGGGCATCGCGCTCCTCGGACCGCGGACGCCGCGCGGACTGAACGAGGAGGCCCGCGACGCCGACGTCGCCGACCTCAAGGGGATGGTCGAGGCGCTCCACGCCGCGCTGGGAGCGCCGGCCCCGACGTACCGCGCCGAAACGGCGGAGGACCGGCACCCGCACCTCCACCCCGGTCGAGCCGGGCGCCTGGTCGACCCCGCGGGCAGGGACTATGGGAGCGTCGGAGAGCTTCACCCGGCGGTTGCCCTGGCGTGGGATCTGCCCGGGCGACCGGTGATCGCCGCCATGGCCATGGGCAGGCTGACGGCGCTGGTCCCGCAGGAGCCGCGAGCCGCGCCGGTCCCGGCGGCCCAGCCGGTCGACCGCGACCTGGCCGTGGTGCTTGACGAAAGGACGCCGGTCGGTGAGCTGCTTCGGATCGTCAGGTTGAACGCCGGACCGATGCTCGCCGACCTGCGGCTCTTCGACGCCTACCGTGGCGCCCAGATCGGTACGGGTAGGGTCTCCTACGCGCTCGCGTTGCGTTTCCAGCCGGAGCGGCCCGGTGACGAAAAGGCGGTTGAGCGGGCGCTGAATAAGGTCCGGGGTGCCGTGCGACACCACCTGGGCGCGGAGCCGCGCTGATCGTCTGACGCCAGCAGCTGGCGCCGGCAGGGACGGCGGCGGCCACGGACGACGTCGATCAGGGACGGGCGACTCGCCTTGTCCGCCGACGGAGGCGCCTGCTACGCTTCCGCAGCCTCGGCCGATGTTGCCCGGCCGGCTCGCCAGAGGGTACACACGTGCTGGACTTCATTGGGAAGCTGAACTGGGTCGACTTCGTGATCATCGTGGTGCTCGCCGCCGGAGCGTTCGCCGGCTTTCAGCAGGGCATGATCCGCTGGGTGCTCAGCTGGGTGGCACTGGTCGTGGCCTTCATCCTCGCAAGTCAGCTGAAGGGCCCGATCACCGACACACTCTCCACCTTCTGGACCGCCTTCACCCCCGAGGTCCGTGAGTTCTGGGTCTTCGCCGTGCTGTTCGTGGGACTGAGCGTCGGCGGGTGGTTCATCGTGCGCGCGTTCTATCGCACGACGCGGCTGCCCATCGTCAAGCAGGTCGACGAGGTGGGTGGAGCGCTCCTTGGGATTGCGTTCGCAGCGACCTTCATCGTCCTGCAGGTCGTCGTCCTCGACTCGCTCTTCAAGGCGTCGACGGTTGTACCCGGAGCTGGTGTCGCCCTGCCGCCGGAGCAGGTTTCGGGACTGCGCTCGTACTACAACGCGCTGAACGACTCGGTGCTCGTCGGGATCTTCCACAGCACCGTGATTCCGGTAGCCGGAACCCTGGCGCGGCCGTTCGTCCCGCGGGAGATCGCCGACTTCCTCCGGCTGTGAGCGCGGCGGCGCCGGCCGCGCCCGCTGGTCGAAAAGAGGCCGGCTTGGCTTCCGGGCGCATCGGTCCGTTCATCGAAGACCGCAGCTGGTTCGATCGTCCGGCACTCACTCTCGCTCCCGCACTGCTCGGGAGCTGGCTCGTTCATGACACCACGCACGGCAGGATCGCCGGGCGGATCGTGGAGACCGAGGCATACACAGGCCCAGAGGACCTGGCGGCACATTCGGCGCGCGGTCGTACGCCTCGCAACGCGGTGATGTTCGGTGATCCTGGGTACCTGTACGTCTACCTGATCTACGGGATCCACCACTGCCTGAATGTGGTGGCGGGACCGGGGACGAAGCCCGAGGCTGTGCTCATCCGAGCCGTAGCGGTCGCCGTGGGCGTGGAGCTTGCGCGCCAGCGTCGCGGCGCCGGAATCCCAGCCAAGCGCCTTGCGGCCGGGCCCGGGAACGTGGCGGCGGCCCTTGGTATCGATCGAAGCCTGAATGGCCACGACCTTCTCGCCCCACCGGTGCGCATCGCACACGGCGGGGCTCCCGCGGCCATCTCGATGCGGCCGCGCGTGGGCGTGCCGTACGCCGGCGGCTGGGCCGATCTGCCGTATCGCTTTCTGATTGCCGATGACCCCCACCGCTCCCGTCCCTGAGCCGATAGCCGGAAGCGCGGCCGACGAGGGGACGCTTCGCGCGTTGGAATTCGGGAGCGTGGTGGGGATGCTCGCCCAGCTCACCGCATTCCCGCCTTCTCGGGAGCTCGCCGAAGCGTCCCTCCCGGTTTCGGATGAGGCGCACGTCAACCTTCTCCAGGATCAGACCGATGAGGCGGCTCGGCTTCTCACCGAACAGGCGCAGGCCACCATCGGCGGGGCGCGTGATGTGCGCCTGCCCCTCGAGCGGGCACGGCGCGGCGGACGCCTCACTCCACAGGAGCTCCTGGACCTTGGCGAGACGCTGCGCGCAAGCGGGCTCTTTGCGTCGCGCCTTGTCGGCTGGCGCGGCCGACACCTGACCGAGGTGCGCGACGCGCTCGACGACGCGCCTGCCCTGCGAGAGCAGATCGAACGCAGCGTCGATGAGGCGGGGGAGATCCTGGACAGCGCCTCGTCCGAACTTGCCTCAATCCGAAAGCGCATGCGAACGGCGCAGGACCGCGTGCGCGAGCGGCTGAACAGCATGATCCGGTCACCCGAGCTCGCCGGCGTGATCGGTGAGGCGATCGTGACAGTTCGGGCGGGAAGGTACGTGATCCCGATCCGTGCGGAGGCCAAGGGGCGGGTCAAGGGAATCGTCCACGACCAGAGCGCGTCGGGAGCGACGGTCTTCCTCGAGCCGCTCACCGTGGTGGAGCTCAACAACACCTGGACGCAGGCTCAGCTCGACGAGGAGCGCGAGCAGGAGCGCGTCCTGGAGGCATTGTCGCGCGCCGTGGAGGCCAGAGCCGACGGGCTGTCCGACTCGCTGGCCGCACTCGCCCGTGCGGACCTGTGGATGGCGCGGGCCCGCCTCGGATCGCAGCTCGACGCCGCGCGTCCGGCGGTGACGACCGATGCGGTCGAGCTCCTCTCGGCGCGCCATCCGCTACTCGGACCTGGCGCCGTCCCGATCGACTTGCGCCTGGGAGAGCGGTTCGGCTATCGGGCTCTGGTGGTCACCGGTCCGAACACGGGCGGAAAGACGGTCTCGCTCAAGACGCTGGGGTTGCTGGCGCTCATGCACCAGGCCGGCCTGCGCGTGCCGGCGGCCGACGGCGCACGGATGCCCGTCTTCGACCGAGTGATGGCCGACATCGGAGACGAACAGAGCATTGCGCAGTCACTCTCGACCTTCTCGAGTCACCTGCGCAATGTGGTTCGATTCGTGGCAGCCGCCGGACCGCAGACCCTGGTCCTGCTGGATGAGATTGGCGCTGGAACCGATCCAACCGAAGGCTCGGCGTTGGCCATGGCCGTGCTCGAGCGGCTGCTCGCTGCGGGCGCCGTGATCGCCGCCACGACGCATTACGCCGAGCTCAAGACCTTCGCCAGCGAGCACCCCCTGGTGACAAATGCCTCGGTTGAGTTCGACGTTGCCACGCTCCGCCCGACGTACCACCTGGCAATTGGCCTGCCCGGCAAGAGCCAGGCCTTCGCGATCGCCGAGCGCCTGGGCCTCCCAGCCGACGTGCTGGAGGGTGCGCGGGAGCGACTCTCGGTGGAGCACGTCTCCATGGAGGAGACGCTGGCCACCATCCAGCGCACGGAGGCGGAGCGCGCAGTCGAGCTGGCGCGCGCCCGCGAGGAGCGCGAGGACGCCGGCGCGGAGCGCGAACGAGCGCGGGGCGGCATGGCGCGCGTACGCCGCGAAGCGGCGCAGATGCTGGCCGACGCCCGCCGAGTCGCCGACGATCTCCTGGCCCGCGCCGAACGCGAGGTCCTTGACCTGCGTCGCGAGATGACCCGTCAGCGGAACATCGGCCGGGGACGGGCAGCCCCCGCAGCCCGCCAGGCACTCGATGAGCTGGCCGGCCGCGCCGCGACGGCGCGCGCGGAGGCGTCAGGCGGCGGCGCTGAGCCTGACGCTCGCGAGGGCGAGGAAGCCGCCGACGACGACGACAACAGTGCCCCGATCCAGGCGCGACCGGGCCTGTGGGGCAGGAGCCGAACGCTGGGCAGCACCGGAAGGATCGTGGAGGTCTCGGGCCGCACGGGTCGTGTGACGCTCGAGACCGATGACGCCCGGGTCGTCGTCCCAAGCGACGACGTGGAGGTCATCGCCGAACCGCGACGCGGCCCGGCCCCACCGGATCGGGCTGCGGACGAACTCCGTCGGCAGGCGGCCGCCCGGATCAGCACCTCGATCGACCTGCGCGGCGAGCGAGTCGAGGATGCGTTGGAGCGCCTGGACGCGTACCTCGACCAGGCGCTGCTCGCCGGTCTCGACAGCGTGGCGATCATCCACGGCGCCGGGACCGGCGCGCTGCGTCGAGCGATTCGCGACCGGCTGGCCGAGCATCCACGGGTGCGGAGCGCCCGAGGCGGGCGGCGCGGGGAAGGCGGCGACGGGGCGACGATTGTTGAGCTCTAGCCGCGTCGGTTAGGGAGGGGCTCCACTTGCGGCCGGGGTCGATGCGGACGGCGAAGGTTGCGGCGTTGGGCTGGGGCCAGGCGTGGGCGTTGGGGGACCGTGCGAAGGGCTCGCCGAGGGCGACGGCGTCGCCAAAGGCGTGGCGGAGGGGCTGGGCGTTGGGCTCGCCGATGGCGCGGGCGTGCATTTCGTCGTCGCGGCCAGCGGCGCATCCAGGGCCGGCAACGGGAAGCGGGGCAGGCTGCCCTCGCGACCCCGCCATCGGTTGATCCAGGCGGTGTCGGCCGTGACCCAGTCGGGATGCGCCGACTCCCAGGTGCTCAGGTCCAGATACACCTTTCCGCCCGACGCGGGTTGGCCGCTGGATGCGGGGGACCCAGATGGCCCTGCGGAGGCGCTGGGCGCCACCGATTCGCCCTGGCCGCAGTCTCCGAGCTCCTGGTGCGTGGTGTCGCGCTCGGTCGGAACCTCGCTGGCGAGGAAGACCTCGGTCATGGTGTGAACGGTGTGGTCGCCGGGGAGCTGGCCGCTCAGCGCGTCGATCTGCTTTTCGACGATCCCGTCCGGCCTGGCGAAGTCGCGGTAGGGCAGGCTGTTGTGCTTTGCGACCTCGGTCATGTAGTCGTGCCAGATGAAGGTCGGCCCATCGGCGGCAAAGACGCTCTTGATCGCCGAGAAGTCGCTGTTGCCGACCCAGACGCCGGTCACGATTGCGCCCTTCGGATCCGCTGGATCGTCGCTGGGAGCCAGGTAGCCGAAGGCTTGCAGGTCACGGAAGTCGTTCGTGGTCCCCGTCTTCAGCGTCGCCGGGCGGCGCTTGCCACTCACCGCGGGGAGCTGGAAGCGTGGCCCCCACCAGGGATTGGCCGAGGGATCGGTGTTGTCGGCCAGGATGTCGGTGACCAGGTAGGCGGACTGCGCGGAGATGACGCGTTCTGGCTTTGGCGCATCGGACGCGTGGTCGTAGACGACCTTGCCGTTGCGATCGGTGATCTTCTCGATGAGGTACGGAGTCGCGCGCACGCCACCGTTCGCCAGGGTCCCGTAGGCTCCCGCGAGGTCCAGCATGTGGGTACCGATGGTGCCCAGGGTGAGCGACGGCACGGCCACTTCGTTCGCCTGTTGCGGATCCCAATGAAGGCCCATGCGCTCGGCCATGGCCACCACGTTCGCGATGCCAACGGTCGCCTCTGTCTTCACCGCCGGGATGTTGAGCGAGTACTTGAGCGCATCGCGCAGCCGAACCGGGCCCCGTTCCCGCCCATCCGCGTCGGGCACGGAATAGCCATTGATGATCTCGCCCTTGACGTCCATGAACATCGTTGCCGGCGTGACGGCCCCGCGCTCGAAGGCGGTCGAGTAGGTGATCGGTTTGAACGCAGAACCCGCCTGACGGTAGGCCTGGCCGGCCACGTCGTAGTTCGGCTGGAATGCCTTGGAGGCCTCGCCGTAGTAGTTCGCGCTGCCGACGTATGCGAGCACGGCCCCCGTTCGATAGTCGATCGTCACCAGCGCGTCGTTGTTGATGTTCCGATGCTGGAGCGACTTGATCCAGG
Source organism: Chloroflexota bacterium (assembly GCA_030774375.1). The sequence goes on from JALYLE010000261.1 coordinate 19,329, forward strand.
TCAGCGCGGCCTTGCCATATTTCGCAGTGAGCTGCGCGTCGGTCATCCGGTTGAGGTCGTACCCCACGGCCGCCCACTTCTCGGCGTAGGCCTGATAGCCGAGGAAGTCGAGTGTCGTCGTGATCGTCAGGCCCTCGCGGTCCAGGAGGTCCTCGCCGCCGAGCAGCTCGCCGGCGGCGCTGCGGACGGCATAGACAAAGTGCGGGGCCTTGTAATTGGTGTTGGCGGTCGGGGCCAGGACGATCGGCTCCGCCTCCGCGTCCTTCGCCTGGGCGGCCGTGATCAATCCCTGTGCCGCCATGTTTTCGATCGTGATGCGCTGGAAGCGGATCGGTGCGGAATCGACCGGCACCACGAGCGCGGTCTTGCCGTTGGCGAGCTTCTCGGCAACAGCGACCTTCGTCGGATCCAACGTGGACGGCGCTCGCACCAGCGTGGCCAGCAGGGCCGCCTCGCCGACCTTGAGCTTGTTCGCCGCGTCCGCCTTGGTGATGTCCTTCCCGAAGTATGCGTGCGCCGCGGCCCAGATCCCGTACGCGTTGTTCCCGTAGTAGACCTGGTTGACATACATCTCCAGGATCTTCTGCTTGCCTTCGGTACCTGGATAGTGCTCGCCCAGGCGGAGGGCCAGGATCGCCTCCTTGAGCTTGCGCTCCACCTGGCGTCCCGGGTCCGCGAGCAGCGACGCGTCGAAGAGCCGCATCCGGATCAGCTGCTGGCAGATGGTCGATGCTCCCGAGACCTGGCGCCCTGCGGTCAGGTTCTGCACCAGCGCGCGGACGATGCCTCCGATGTCGACGCAGGGGTTCGTCCAGAACGTCTTGTCCTCCGCTGCCACCTGGGCGTCGACCATGACCTTGGGGATCTGGTCGAAGGGGATCACCTTCCTCTGTTCTGCTGCAAAGCTCGCCAGCTCCACGCCATCGGCGGAGACGACGTGCGACCCCTCCGAGAGCTGGAAGTTCTCGATGGAGCTGACGTCGGGCAGGCCGCTGGCGTAGGAGGCGTAGACCGCCATGACGCCGATGAAGAGGCCCGCTGCGACAACGGCAAACGCGCCGAGGATGATCGCCGGCAGGGCGGCGATGGTGGCCGGCCGCTTCCTCGAGTGGGGAGACCTTTGCGGGTCGCTCGCGCTTCCATTGGCCGAGCTGCGACGGACGGCGCCGGGCGCGGAGCCGCGCGGCGGCGGGGGAATGCGGCGCGTCATCGGACGCGGAGAGTAGCACGGAGCGTGCCGGGTATACTCTGCCGCCCATGGCCGCATCCGTCTTCGAGGACCTCACCTGGCGCGGCCTGATCGCCCACAGCACCGATGCTGGTGAGCTGCAGGCCGCACTCGATGGCGAGCCACTCACCTTCTATTGCGGGTTCGATCCGACCGCCCCGAGCCTCCATTTCGGGAACCTGGTGCAGCTCGTCACCATGCGCCGCCTCCAGCTGTCCGGACATCACCCCATCGCCGTTGTCGGCGGAGCCACCGGGCTGGTGGGGGATCCGAGTGGCAAGTCGGCGGAGCGCCCGCTGAACGATGCCGAGGACGTCGAAGCGTGGGTCGAACGGATTCGCGGGCAGGTGGAGCGCTTCCTCTCGTTCGAGGGTGGCGACGCCGCGCGGATCGTCAACAACCTGGAGTGGACCGAACGGCTCACCGCACTCGAGTTCCTGCGCGACATCGGCAAGCACTTCAGCGTGAGCCGGATGCTGGGCAAGGAGTCGGTGGCGGCGCGCCTCGAGGCCGGCGGCATCAGCTACACCGAATTCAGCTACCAGGTGCTTCAGGCCTTCGACTACCTCGAGCTGCATCGGCGCTACGGCTGCACCCTGCAGACCGGCGGGAGCGACCAGTTCGGCAACCTGACCGCCGGGGTCGACCTGATCCGGCGGGTGACGGGTGCCACGGTGCACGCGCTCGCCACCCCGCTCATCACCAAGGCGGACGGCACGAAGCACGGCAAGACCGAGGCGGGGAGTGTCTGGCTCGACCCCGAGATGATGAGCCCGTACGCCTTCTACCAGTATTTCCTCAACCAGTCCGATGCCGACGTCGGCCCGCTCCTGCGCATCTTTTCCTTCCGCAGCCACGAGGAGATCGAGGGACTCGAGCGTGCGACGGTGGAGCGGCCGGAGGAGCGCGCCGCGCAGCGCGCGCTGGCCGAGGAGCTGACGGCGTTGGTGCACGGCGAGGATGAGACCGAGCGCGCGGTAGCCGCCAGCCGAGCACTCTTCGGCCAGGGCGACCTGTCTGCGCTCGACGAGCGGACGTTGGATGCCGTGGTCGCCGAGCTGCCACGGGCTCGTGTGGAC
>JALYLE010000262.1 GCA_030774375.1 Chloroflexota bacterium
GCCTGCTCATCCAGAGCGTGGTCCAGGTCTTCGGCGACGAGTTCCGCGGCCACCTCGGCACATCCTGTGCCCTGCCCCGCGAGCTCACATTCCACAAGATCGTCGGATGGGACGCCGCGAGCGGTCGGTTCCAGTACGACCTCGCGTACGCGGACAGGCAGCCGGACTGGACGTCGCCGTGACGGGGAGGGCGAGGTGATGGAGACGAGGACGGAGCCTCGGCAGGACGCCCATCACGGTCACGATCTTGGAGGGCCGCCCGGCCACGGCGATCACGGGAGCCACGGCGGCAACGGCGACCACGCCGCGATGTTCCGCTCGCGCTTCTGGCTGACGCTCGCACTCAGCTTGCCGGTCGTGTTCTTCAGCAGGATGTTCCAGGACCTCCTGGGGTACGAGGCACCGACCTTCCCCGGGAGCCGGTGGATCCCCGCAGTCCTCGGCACCGCCGTCTTCCTCTACGGCGGGTGGCCCTTCCTCGCCGGCGCGATCTCCGAGATCCGGTCACGGCGGCCGGGCATGATGCTGCTGATCGGGCTCGCCATCTCGGTCGCGTTCGCGGCGAGCTGGGCGACCGAGATCGGCGTGGTCGACCTCGACTTCTGGTGGGAGCTCGCCGCCTTGATCGCGGTCATGCTGCTCGGTCACTGGCAAGAGATGCGCGCGATCGGGCAGGCGAGCGGTGCCCTCGAGGCGCTCGCGGAGCTCCTGCCCGACGAGGCCGAGCTCGTGATGGACGAGGGCGTTCGGACCGTGCCGCTGCACGAGCTCCATCCCGGGGACGTCGTGCTGGTTCGATCCGGCGGGCGCGTCCCCGCCGACGGCGTGATCATGGACGGGACGGCCGATCTCGACGAGTCCATGATCACCGGCGAGTCGCGGCCGGCGACACGCGCCGCCGGCGACCGGGTGGTGGCCGGCACCGTCGCCACCGACTCCGCCATCCGCGTGCGCGTGGAGGCGGTGGGCGAGGAGACCGCGCTCGCCGGCATCCGGCGGCTCGTGGCGGAGGCGCAGTCCTCGCGCTCGAGGGCGCAGGCGCTGGCCGATCGGGCGGCCGCGGTCCTGTTCTACGTGGCGACGGCGGCCGCGGTCGCCACGTTCGTGGTGTGGATGGTCCTCGGTGACGCGCGCTCCGCGATCGAGCGCGCCGTCACCGTGCTGGTGATCGCGTGTCCTCACGCGCTCGGCCTGGCGATCCCGTTGGTGATCGCGATCTCCACCTCGCTGGCGGCCCGCCACGGCATCCTCGTGAAGGACCGGCTGGCGTTGGAGCGGATGCGGCAGGTCGATGTCGTGCTGTTCGACAAGACGGGCACGTTGACGGCGGGGAGACCCATCGTGACGGGCATCGCCGCCGATGGCGACGAGGATGCCCTGTTGCGGCTGGCCGGCGCGGCCGAGGCCGACAGCGAGCATCCCCTTGCCCGCGCCCTCGTCGCAGCGGCCTCCAAGCGCGGAGAGCTGCCCGTCGCCCGGGACTTCCGCTCGATGACGGGGCGCGGCGTGGAGGCGAGCGTCGACGGCGCACCGGTTGCCGTCGGTGGTCCCTCCCTGCTCACCGAGCGTGAGCTGACGCCGCCCGATGGTCTTCGGGAAACGATCGAGGCCTGGAGGGCGCGCGGCGCCGCCGTCGTGTACGTGGTGCGGGACGGTCGCGTGCTGGGCGCGCTGGCGCTCGAGGACGAGATCAGACCGGAGTCCGGCGAGACCGTTCGCGGGCTCCACGAACTCGGCATCCGTGTGGCCATGATCACCGGCGACGCACGGCAGGTGGCCGAGGCGGTGGCGGCCGCCACCGGCATCGACGAGGTATACGCGGAGGTCCTTCCCGAAGACAAGGACGCCATCGTCGCCCGGCTCCAGGAACGGGGCGACGTGGTGGCCATGGTGGGCGACGGTGTGAACGACGCGCCCGCGCTGGCCAGGGCCGATGTCGGGCTGGCGATCGGCGCGGGGACCGACGTGGCCATCGAGTCGGCAGGTGTCGTGCTCGTATCGGACGACCCGCGCGCGGCGATCGACGTGATCCGTCTGTCACGCGCCAGCTATCGCAAGATGGTCCAGAACCTCGTCTGGTCGACCGGCTACAACCTCGTGGCGATCCCGGTGGCGGCAGGCGTCTTCGCTTTCGCCGGGTTGACGCTGGTACCGGCAGTTGGCGCGCTCCTGATGAGCGTGTCCACGATCGTGGTTGCGGCCAATGCACAGCTCCTGCGCCGGGTTCGGCTGGGCCGCTCCTGAGGGTGTTCCGTCAGGCACGCCGGGAGGCGCTCGCCACCAGACGCTGGCGTTGGAGGCCAGCGGCATGGGCACCGGGAGCTGGGACGCCGCCACCGGTCGCGTCGAGTGGGACACGGCCACCACACAACAAGCGCAGGCGCCATGCGGGGACCGATACGGGAGCTCGGGACGGAGTGGAACGGTTGGAAGGCGTGTTTAGACCCAATCCTCTTCGCGCACCAGACTCCAAGATTCGGTCTCGAGCAGCGCTGTCAGAGCTTGACGCAAGGCTGGATCCAGCGCCGGATCCACGTAGGTGGCGCGGTCGACCCATGCGTTCTGGCCCATCCCCTCTCGAGTGGCGTGAACAAGGTACTCGCGCCCGCTCAGCGTCGCGATCTGCAAGAGCGAACCCCCGCTTGGGCTGCCTTTCGGCGGCGGCATCCGATACATACGAACCAGCGCGATGCCGTCGAACGCCACGGCCGCGAAGTTCGGGAAGAAGGCGGACCCATTCCACCAACCCCTTCGCACGCATCGCAGCAGCCAGGCAACCGCACGCTCTGTTCCGTGGTCGCGACAGAATCGCCCGCTGCATATACCCCACTCGAAGTCGGAGAACCCCCGGACACGAACCTGTCGGATCTCGAGCCGGGTGGTGGGGGCGCGTCCGCAGATCACACACGGATCGTGGAACGCCTCCGGAGACCAGATGGCTCGCAGTACACGGCGAAGGACGTTCACGGGAAGCAAGAGTAGGCGAGCGCGCCGCGCGTGTCTCCCTCTTCACCTCGCGGAGATGTAGACATTGTTCACGTCGTTGCTCTTCCGTAGCTCGTCTCGAAGAGGTAACCCGTTCGAAGGCGGGAACTCTGCCATTGAGTTACCCCGCGAGCCGAGCGCAACAAGGGCTACCGCTAGCGTACTTCCCGGCTGGAGGTGGCGTTCCGGCTGCTCGACGTCTCCTGCGACCGGCCCTTCGCCGGGGTGACGCTGGCGCCGGCGGTGGCGGCGGTGCTGATGAGCGTGTCCACGATCGTGGTGGCGGCCAACGCGCAGGTCCTGCGCCGGGTTCCCCTGGGTCAACAGTGAGGCGGTTCGGTCAGGCACGCCGGGAGGCGCTCGCCGCCTGACGGGACCACCCGGCGGTGCCGTTGCCGAGGTGGCCCGGATTCCTTAGCCTGCGGCGGTGACCGAGAAGGACGTCGACCTCGCCCAGGAGAACCTCCTGATCAGGATGCAGCTGGCCCTCGAGGCCAGCGGCATGGG
>JALYLE010000263.1 GCA_030774375.1 Chloroflexota bacterium
GGCTGGAGCATGCTGTGGGACGTGGCCTACCTGTTCGGGTTCCTCGCCATCGGACTGACCATCGCGATGCGCCAGATGGAGCGCAAGCTGATCAAGTAGGCGGCCGGTCGGGGCGCTCGCCGGTAAGGATCGGGAGTGCAACTCGCAGGTAATCGGCTCCGGAGACTACCGTCAACGCCGTTGCGGCGACCATGACCCAGAATCCGATGGTGGCGAGCACAGCCCCAGCGTCGGCGCTGACCAGCAGGTCACCCGTTCGGGCGTCAAACGAGAGGATCAAGATCACCATCCCCACCAGGGTGGCCACCGTCTTCGCCTTGCCGAGCGCCCGCGAGGCGATCACCACGTCGACGGAGGCTGCAAGCTGGCGAACCCCCTGCACCACGAACTCACGAATAAGGATCGTTGCCGCGATCCAGGTCGGCAGCAGGGCGACCTGGACCATGGCCACCATGACGCCCGCGACCAGCACCTTGTCCGCGGTGAGGTCCATGAAGACGCCGAGCGGCGATACCTCGCCGCGGGCGCGAGCAACCCAACCATCGATGAAGTCCGTCGCCGCGGCGAGGGCGAACAGAGCGGCAGCCAGCAGCCCGGCGCCCGGGAACGGCAGGAGCAGGAGGCCGATGACCACCGGGGTCAACAGGATCCGCGCGATCCCAAGCAGGTTGGCCGGGGTCGTCAGGCGTGGCCGGGCGCCGACGCCGTCCCCGCTGCCACCCTGGTCCACGCTCACCTAGTCTCCTTCCCCTCAGCCACGGCCCCCTCCGGCGCTGGCGCCCTCTCCCCGAGCCGACGTTCGGTGCCGGCACGCAGGCGCGTGATGTTGTCCGCGTGCGACCAGGTGACGAGCGCTCCGGCAACGAATGCGTAGGCGACGCTCGCGGCAGTCGCCACCCCCGCGAGGGCCAGGCCCGCCGCGACGAACGGCGCCAGAAGGGCGGCACTGATGGAGCCAAGGCTGACGTAGCGGGTCCTCCAGATGATGGCGACGAGGATCGGCGCAAGGATGAGCACGGACCATGGGGTCATCGCGAGGAGGCCCCCGGCCGCGGTGGCGACACCACGACCGCCGCCGAACCCAATGAAGATCGACCGGATGTGGCCGATGACGGCGGCAAATCCGGCCGCCGCCGCCACCCATGGCGCGCCGGCGGAGCTGGTCGTGGCGAAAATGAAGCCCGCGATCAGGACCGCCACGACTCCCTTCGCGATGTCCAGCAGCAGGACCACGGCCGCTCCGCCAACGCCCACGCTCCGCAGCACGTTTGTTGCGCCCGTTCGCCCCGACCCCTCGCGGCGAGGGTCGACGCCACCCAGCAACCGGCCGACGAGCAGCCCGACCGGCACCGAACCGAGTAGGTACCCGACGACGACGAGAACGACCCCCAGGCCGATGGTGCTCATCCGTCGTTTCGGCGGCGCCTCACCGGCGCGTCACCGGCAAGATCGAAGGGTGGCTCAGCGTCCGGCCGGACGGCGGCCGCGTTCCCCACTCGCGGCGCTGCCCTGACCCGAGCGCAGCGCGGACCGGCGCCGCATCGCCAGGAAGCCAATCGAGACGGCCGCCCAGGCCACGCCGGCGACGGCGCCAATTACGACGGCCATCGCCGCGCCAGATGGCCAGGCGAGCGACAGGCCGAGCAACCCAACACCAAACGCTCCCCCGAAGGTAAACCACAGCGCACGGCGCGTGAAGAGCTTGGTCGGGTCGCGCTGAGCAGCGGCCGTCGCACGGCGGGCGCGGAGCGCCTCCTGTCGCGCACGGGCGGCGCCGACGAGAGGTGGCGGCGCCATCGGATCCCGATTGCGGGTCATGCGCTCGTAGGCGCGACGCTCAGCTCGTGACATGGCCCGCTGAGTCTACCCGCTCGCTTCGTCGTCACGTACCGGCGGGCGCCGGCGACCCGTCGAGCCCAAAGCACTGCGCTCGTCCTCCACCTTGAGCTGCACCGGATCGGTTCCAAATACGGCGGTCAGCGCCCAGTCGATCGCAACCCGCACCTTGCGATTGAATCCCGGCACCCGGCTCCAGTAGTAGCCGCGCCACATGAACCACGCCAGCCAGCCGCGAACCCCGATGCCAAAGACGACGCCCACACCCGTGTGGTGTCCGATGGAGGCCAGCGTCCCGATCGGTTCGTACCGAAATGCGCGGGCCGGCTGGCCATCAATGCGCGCCAGGATATTCGCGGCCAGGACGGGCGCCTCGCGCACGGCGTTCTGCGCGGTGGGGGCGTGCGCAGGGCCGTTCGGGTGGTCTGCGTCGGGGATGACGGCGCAGTCACCGATGGCGAAGACGCCATCGCGGCTGGTCTCCATGGTGGCCTGCGCCCTGACCCGACCGGCGTAATCGACGTCGAGCCCGCACAACGAGACGATGGGCGATGGACGGACGCCGCCAGCCCAGATGACGGTCCGGGTTGGGATGAATGTCGACTCGTCGCCGACCACGACGCCGTCATCGCGGACCTCCCGGATCTGGGTTCCGAGGAGGACCTGAAGGCCCCGCTGTGCGAGCCGCCGGCGCGCGTACTCCCCCATCTCGGCAGTCATCTCGGGGAGGAGCCGATCCTTGAGCTCGATGAGGTAGGTATGCAGCTCGCCATCTGCGATCTTGGGGTAGTAGCGCCGTCGCAGGCGGCGGGCGAACTCGTCGACCTCGCCGGCCGTCTCGACACCCGAGAGCCCGCCGCCTCCGACCACGAACGTGAGCTGGCCTTGCCGCTCGCCACCATCGGCTTCAAGGTCGGCCCGCTCGAGCATCTCGACGATCCGGTTTCGGAGGCTGAAGGCACCCGCCAGGCTCTTCATCCCCACGGCGTGCTCCTCGATGCCCGGTATCCCGAAGGTCGCCGTCTCGCCGCCCAACGCGAGCACCAGCGTGTCGTAGGGCAGGCGATGCTCGTTGCCATCCCCACCCGTCACGGTGACGCGCCGCGCGTCGGTGTCGATCGACTCGACCGATGCGGTGATGCACCACGTGCTCGGGCGACGGAGCATGCCGCGCAGCGGGCTGACGACGTGGCGCGGCTCCAGGACCCCCGAGCAGACCTCCGGCAGGAGCGGCGTGAAGAGCATGAAGTTGTC
>JALYLE010000264.1 GCA_030774375.1 Chloroflexota bacterium
AGCGCGAAGTAGGCGTGCCCGGCGCTCGAGATCGTGACCCGCCCGACCTCGCCCTCGACCCACAGGTCGCGCAGCTGTTCGTCGGCCCGGACGGTCGTCGCGATCGCCCGCGCCGCCTCGCCCACGGACAGGATCCGCAGCCCCTCACGGGGCGTAGGTGTGGCGACCGGTCGTGCGTCCATGCCCCGCGATCGTACGGCGGGAGCGCCCAGGCCGTCGCTGTCGCCGTGCTCCTCTCGCCGCTGCCATTCCTGCTGGCCATCGGCGCCGCCATCTTCGTCCGGACCCGTACCAGCCGGGTCCCGCCCATCCTTCGTTCGATCGTCACCTTCACCGCCGGTCTTGCCCTCGGGACGATGACCCTTGCAGCATCCGAACCGTGGCTGCTCGTGCCGATCCTTGGCTTCCCTCTGATGCTCCTGGTGAGCTTGTGGAGGTCGCGACGCCGCGTCGAGGCAGGCTGGCTCCTTGCCGGCGCCTCGCTGCCACCACCAATCGACGACGCTCCGGTGCACGTCAGCCAACGAGCGCCCTTCGAGATCCTGGGCGCCGTGCTGCTGGGTCTCTTCCTCTCCGCCCTCGACCAGACCATCGTGGGCCCATCCTGCCCCGGATCGTCTCCGAGCTGAACGGGGTCGACTACTACACCTGGGTGGTCACGGCCTACCTGCTGACCAGCACGGTGACGGTGCCTATCTACGGCAAGCTGTCGGACCTGTTCGGTCGTCGATCCACCAGATGATCCTGAACCTGCCGGCGCAGGTGGAGGCCTTGGTGAAGCCCTTCGAGGCGCAGATGATCGATTGATTCCACCGCGCCTTCAGCATCGCGCTCGCCAACAGCATGTGGCTGGGTGTCGGGGCTCTCGTGGTGGCGGTGGTCAGCGTGTCACTGCTCCATGAGTTGCCGCTGCGACAGCACTTTGGTGCTGCCGAGGCAATCGGCGAGGGTCTCGCCGGTCCGCAGTCGGAGCTTGTCGCCGAGCTGGAATGAGGCCCGCACCACCGATTCCGCGGAGCGAGCTGGTCGAGGGGCCAGCTCGCTCTGTCATTGGGGCGCTGGCAGGTCGACCAGGTGCGCAAGGCCAGCAGAGCCCAGCTGCTCGGCGAGCGCAAGGGCAGCGTCCCGATCCGGACGGCTCTGCTCGACACGCCATCGGTCGAGGTGGCAGAGCGCCTGGCGCAAGGGCATGCCGAGATCCCGCCATGTGCCGAGCGATGCGGACCAATCCTGAGCGGCGCTTTCGGTGCCCGCGCTCTGAATCGACCGCGCGCTAGCCACCAGCGCGCGAAGATTCTGGTGACCGGCGTCGATGACCCGTCGGCCTACGCCCCATGGGTCGCGTTCCAGGTCGCGCAGGCATGCCTCGGCTCCGTCCAGATCACCACTCCAGGCCGCAGCTCGACCGGCCAGGGTCAGCGATGCCCAGCGTTCGTATCCGTCCATTCGCTGTGACGAGCGTCGTGCCAGGTCGGCCGCTTCCGCCAGGTTGCCCGCGAGCAGGGCCAGCAGGGCACGCGCATGGTCCACCCAGCCGATGGCTGCGGGATCGAGGTCCGGCTCCAGCGGACCGAGGTCGTCGATTGGGCTCGCCGGGTCGGTCGCGCCGCGCAGGCCGTTGATGATGCTGTGGCTCGCGGCGAAGTCCAGCCGGTACGAGCTCGGCAGATCGCCCGCGGATGCCTCCGCCAGCGCCGATAGCGCCCAATCCCACTCACCGATCTCGATGGCCACGATGCTGGCGACGTCCAGCAGCTGGAGGCTCATCTCGCGGATGCCAAGTCGCTCCGCAAGCTCGAGACCGTGGTGCGCCATCTCACTCGTTGCGCGAGGGTTGTCAGTGACCATCAACCAGGCAAGGTTGTTGATCGCGCGGAGCTCAATCGAGCCGAGGCCGGCAGTCTCCGCATCGGCGATCGCCTGTCGGAGCTGCGTCATGCCTTCGTCCAGGGCGCCAAGCCCCGCGCGCGCCGTGCCCAGGGTGATGCGCGCGTCAATGGCGCCGGCCACGCTTGCGGCCGAGGCGTTGCTGTCGCCGGCCGCGGCGAGTGCCCGCTCAGCCCATTCCACCGCCTTCTCGGCGTCACCCCGCAGCATGTAGGTCCGGGCCAGCTCAGCAGGAACCTCTACCCCGCCGTCGCGTGCGGCAGACGTCCCCGAGATCGCGCTCCAGGCCGATTCCAGCTCGGCCAGGGCCGTGTCACTGCGTTGCGCCTGTAGGAGCAGGCTCGCCAGCTGAGCCCGATGGCGAGCGGCCGCCGCTGGATCGGTTTGGGAACGAAGTGCGATAGCGTCGCGCAAATGGCGCTCAGCCGTGGCAAAGCGCGCCGCGGCACGCGCCGCGAGGCCGGCGGATTCTGAGAGCTCCGCCCGGGTCGCCGGATCGTCGGCGAGCGGCAGCGCACGCTCCAGATGCGTGAGCGCTCGGTGCGGCGCATGCAGGTCCTGCGCGCGCTCGGCGGCCCGTTGCAGCGCGCCGCGCGTGCGCGTGGCAAGGGCAAGCTTGTCCGGCTGATCCGCCGACGTAGCGGCATATGCCGCGGCGAGATGCTCAGCCACGGGTTCGGCCACATCGGGCTCGTCTACCGATTCGAAGTACGCGGCGGCGGCGAGATGCCGCGCGTGACGCTCCCGTCGAGAGAGCGTCTTGTAGGCGACCTCGCGGACGAGCTCCTGGACGAAGCTCAGCTGTCCACGCCCGGGCGATCGCGGATCGTCGTCCATGACCAGGAATTCGCGGCGGATGAGGGCTCGCAGTCGATCCCTGAGCTGCTGCGGATCCGAGCCTGCGACCCACGCCAGCGCATCGGGACGGAAGCGGTTCCCAAGCACGGCTGCGGTCAGCAGCAGGGATCGCTCGGTCGCCGGCAGTGCATCGATCCGGGCGGCCAGCAACGCGTGCAGCGAATCAGGTATCTCCGACCCGGCCGCGCCGAGATCCACCTCGGCACCGGGCCCCTTCTCGGTGAGCATGCGCGCGATCTCCACCGCGAAGAGCGGAACGCCATCGGCCCTGGCCCGCACCTGGGCGGCTATGCCGCGGGGCAGGCCGGGGGCCAGCGCGGCCAGGAGCTGGTCGATCGCCGCGTCTGTTAGCCGCTCGAGATGCATGGCGGTGAAATGCGGCAGCCCGGCGCCCCAGGTGGGCCGCGCGTCAAGCAGCTCCGGACGGGCGAGCGTCATGACCATGATCGCGTGATGCCGCGACCAGTCGGCCAGGTAGTCGATGAAGTCGAGCAGGCCGGCATCGGCCCATTGCAGGTCCTCGAAGAGAAGGACCACGCAGGCCTCTTCCGTGAGCGCCTCGAAGAACCGCCGCCACGTGGCAAACAGCTCCTCGCGCTGCGTCTCGTCGGTCTGCCCTGGCTCGAGCAGCGCGAGCAGCCTAGGAGTCATCCACTCGCGCTCCGCCGGATCCGTCCCCAGGCGGGCGAGGGTCTCCTCAAGGGACCGCCGCGCCACTTCGATCGGATCGCCCTCCGCAACCCCAATCGCTCTGCGGACCATCTCGGCCAGTGGCGCGAACGCGATCGCCTCGCCGTAGCCCGGCGCGCGACCGGCGTACCAGATGGGAGGCGACCTGCCCTCGACAGTCAGGTGCTCAACCTCCCAGGCCAGGCGGCTCTTCCCGATGCCCGCCACTCCGACCAGCGAGACAACCCGCATGCGGCGCTCGTCCTGCACGGCGGCAAGGAGGTCGGTCAGTGCCCGCCGCTCCGCGTCGCGCCCCACAAACGGACCTTTGTGGCCGGCCCGGGCGTCGCTGCCAAGGTGGTCGGCGACCGCAACCGCCCGCCAGGCAGCGACCGGGCTCGCCTTTCCCTTCAGCTGCAGCTCGCCCGCGGGCTCGAGTGCGATCGCCTCGCCGACGATGTTCCGCGTGGCGGCATCGATGAGGACGCTGCCCGGTTGCGCGGCGTCCTGCAACCGCGACGCCGTGTTCACCAGGTCGCCCGTCACCATCCCCTGGCCCTCGGCGTCGAGGGTGACCGCCGCCTCGCCGGTGGCGACGGCCGCCCGGGCAGTGAGGTGTCCGGTGACACCTGGGACCGAGATGGTGCTTACTTCAGCGACGATCTCAAGGGCGGCGCGGACCGCGCGCTCGCCGTCATCCTCGTGGGCCACCGGCGTGCCCCACACCGCCATGACCGCGTCGCCGATGAACTTCTCCAGCGATCCGCCGTAGTACGCGACCGTAGCCCTGGCCGACTCGAAGTAGCGCGACTGAACCTCGCGCACGTCCTCGGCGTCGAGCGACTCAGAGAGCGTGGTGAAGCCGACCAGGTCCAGGAACAGGACCGATACCAGCCGCCGCTCCGCGAGCGGCCGTGGCGGCTCTTCGGCAATGCGACGCGCGGCCGGCGGATAGGAGCCGTACCCAGGCCGATCTGTCGCGACGCCGGTCTCAGCCGGAAGCGCGATTCCACACGAGGGGCAGAAGTGGAAGTCGGGCGGGTTGCTCAGGCCGCAGCTTGGACAATCCATCGAGCACCAGCTGGCTCCGCTGAGCGATCGACGGATGCGGTCCTAGACATCATTACTGCCGCATGAAGTCCTCGTCGCCAGGTGCCTCTGCCTTGACGAATGTCATTCCCACCGTGCTCGGATTGGTCGATGCGACAACGGTGACGCCCATGACGAATCGATTGAGCGTCTTGTCGTGATTCACGACCATGGTCGAGATATGGGGCCACTCGTCAGGCCCAATGATGTGCTCATCAGTATCCTCGACCTCCTGCTTGCGCAGCGCTCGTATCGGATCGTGAAGCAGCTCTTCGCCGTCCTTTGCCCCTGGGAAGTTACTACCGGGGCTTGGAAAGGCGCGGAAGTAATATCGGAAATACTCAGCCATCTCCGGAGGGGTGACGACGCGCCACTTCTCCATCGGCAGTCCTAGTCCTTGGTAGAGCTTCGCCAGGTCGTCGTCGGTCAACATGGGATCAACTCCTCCGCTCCAGGGGCGCTGATCATAGGCCCGGCCGAGAGCGGTGCCTAGACGCGACGGTGGATCAGTGGCGGACGTCGAGCTGGGTTAGCCAACCCCAGACGGCGAAGGCCGCAACCACGATCGCCGGCAGGGTCAGCCACGGGCCATAGATCAGGCCCAGGCCAAGCAAGGTGGCCGCTGCGCCGGCCACCAGCGGCCAGATGCTGCCCGGCGGCACGGGCTCGAGTCCCGCGGCAATCGGCTCCTCACCTGGGTGGACCGTGCTCTGGGGGTTCTATGCGGGCGCGCTCCTCGCTGGCACCCTATTCGACCCGGGGCAGACCTTCGGCTCGCTCGCGCTCGGTGCCATCCCGTTCGTCGCCGGCGTCGGTCTCGGCCTCCGCGGCGACCCGCCACCCACCACGCCCGCGATCGATGCGCCAGCGGGTCAGCCGGGCTCGCGCGTCATCGGCTCCATCGCGGCGGCGATCCGCCAACCGACGCTCATCGGGCCATTCGGCCAGCCCCACATCGCGATGCTCGTCGCGGTCGTCCTCGCGTTCCTCATCGTCCCGCTCCTGATCCCGGGAGATGTACCGATCGTCGCGCGCGCTGCGATCGTCGCGCTCGTTGCCGCGCTGGTGGGCACGGAGGCATTCGTCCGATTCTTTCCCGACCGCAGCCGGCGGGCATTCGAGGCGTTCAGCTGGCTCGGCGAGTGGGAACTTGCCCGCGCCCGCGCAATCGCCGGCGGCAGCATCCCGACCTCGACCTCGGCCGCCGAGGCCTGGCTCCGTGACCGCCCCGAACGGGAGGAGGAGATGCCACTCCGAATCGAGGTGCTGGTGTTCGCCGGCCGCATCGAGGAGGCGAGATCGCTGGTGCCAAATCTGCCTACCGGGACGCCAACCCTGGATTTCGAGCGTGCGGCGCTCGCTGACCTCGTCGACTTCCGCGGGGGTGCTGACGGCGACCGCGAGGCGATGGAGCGTGCCGCCACGATGATCCTGCCCGAGGATGGCGACGACCGCCTCCGTGCAGAAGTCTCTGTCGCGGTGGCGCACGTGCGGCGGCGAATGGCAGATCCCGCCACCGAGACAGCTGACGCGATCGAGCCGTTGCTCGAAGTGCGCCGCTGCCTCGGCCACCGTGCCGACGGCCAGGTTGGCCGGGCGTTCCGGAGGCGCC